>NZ_JAXCWH010000019.1:0-13769 GCF_034045165.1 Massilia sp. CFBP9026 | reverse complement strand
TGAACATTTGATAATTTAAGTAATCAAGAACCGAAGTTCCTGGCACCTTCATCAAACGCCCACACTTATCGACTGTTAATTTTTAAAGATCAGAATTCGGTACTGCTTTCTGCATTTTGCTTCGAAGCGTTGTGTTCATCAGCAGCAGAGAGGCGAGATTATCAGGTGTTTCGCGATTTTCGTCAACCTCTTTTTTCTCTTCGTTTTCGCTACCGTGAGGTGGCGTCTGCGTCGAGGAGCGAGACTATAGCAAGCCGAAGGCCGGCTTGCAAGGTTTACGATTGTGATATCTTAGCCGCCGCATTCAGCGACCTTCTCTTACATACCCTTATATGATTCCTACGATCGTCCCTATCGCCGACGCCGCCCTCTCCCAGTCCCTGGCGGACGCCATCAATAACAAGACCAAACCGCTCGGTAGCCTGGGACGACTGGAATCGCTCGCCGCCCAGCTGGGCCTGATCCAGCGCTCGACCAAGGTCAGCATCGACCAGCCCGCGATCCTGGTATTCGCCGCCGACCACGGCGTCGTGGCCGAAGGCATCTCTGCTTTCCCGCAAGACGTCACCTGGCAGATGGTCGAGAACTTCCTGGGCAACGGCGCCGCCATCAATGTGTTCGCGCGCCAGAACGGCTGCGCGCTGCACGTGGTCGACGCCGGTGTGAACCACGATTTCGGTGACCGCGCGGGCCTCGTGCATCGCAAGGTCGCCAACGGCACCCGCAACTTCGCGATCGAACCCGCCATGACGGCGCAGGAATGCGCGACCGCGCTCGAACACGGCATGGCCCTGGCGCGCGACCTGCCCGGCACCGTGGTCGGCTTCGGCGAGATGGGCATCGGTAATACGACGTCCGCCGCGGCCCTCATGCACACGCTGACCGGGCAGCCGCTGGCACGCTGCGTCGGCGCCGGCACCGGCCTCACGCCGGACGGCATCCGCCACAAGGCCGACGTCGTCGCGGCCAGCGTGGCCCGTCACGCCCAAGCCGTGCAGCCGCTCGAGGTGCTGGCCACCTTCGGCGGCTTCGAGATCGCGATGATGGCCGGCGCCATGCTCAAGGCAGCCGAGCTGCGCAAGGTGCTGCTGATCGACGGCTTCATCGTCACCAGCGCGCTGCTGGTCGCCGCGCGCCTGCAGCCGAACATCCTCGACTACTGCGTGTTCTCGCACTGCTCGGGCGAGCATGGCCACACCCTGCTGCTCGAGGAGCTCGGCGCCCGCCCGCTGCTCGACCTCGGCCTGCGCCTGGGCGAAGGCACCGGCAGCGCGCTCGCCGTGCCCCTGCTGCATGCCGCCGCCAACTTCCTGAACGAGATGGCCACCTTCGCCTCGGCGCAAGTCAGCGAACGCTCGGCATGACGCACCAGCTGCGCCTGTTCTTCATTGCGCTGCAGTTCTTCACGCGGCTGCCGATTCCGCGCTGGGTGGGCTTCGAGCCGGCCTGGCTGAACCACGCGTCGCGCTACTTCCCGCTGGTAGGCGTGGTGGTGGGCGCCATCGGCGCGTCCGTCTACCTGGTGGCCGCGCAGTGGTTGCCGGCGGCGGTGGCGGCCGTGCTGTCCACCGCAGCCACCATCTACCTCACCGGCGCGTTCCATGAAGACGGCTTCGCCGACACCTGCGATGGCCTGGGCGGCGGCATGACGAAGGAACGCGCGCTCGAGATCATGAAGGATTCACGCGTCGGCGCCTACGGCGCGATCGGCATCGTGTGCATGCTCGGCGCAAAGCTGGCCGCGCTTGCCAGCCTGCCGCCAGCCAGCGCCATCGGCGCCCTGCTGCTGGCCCATCCGCTCTCGCGACTGGCCGCCACGTCCCTGATCTGGCAGATGGAGTACGCCCGCGCCGAGGGCAAGGCCAAGCCGCTGGCGGTGCGCATGAGCGACCGGGAATTCGGCATCGCCGCGCTCACCGTGCTCGTGCCCGCGCTCGCGCTGCTGGCCTTCGGCTTGCTCGACCTGGCCGCAATCGTCGCCTCGGTGCTGGCAGCCATGCTGGCCACGCGCTGGCTGGCGCGCAAGTTCACGCGCCGGCTGGGCGGCTATACGGGCGATTGCCTCGGCGCCGTGCAGCAGCTGGCCGAAGTAGCCATCTATATTGCGGTGCTCGCCACGCTCGGACGCGGCGCGCTGGCCTGATGCGTATTTACCTGGTGCGCCACCCACGGCCCGAGGTGCCGGCCGGGCACTGCTACGGCCGCAGCGACCTCGCGGCGAACGAAGCCGACGTCGAACGGGTGCTGGCCTCATTGGCGAACCAGGGACTGCCCGGCGCGATGCCGGTCTACGCCAGTCCACTCGCGCGCAGCGCGGTCCTGGCGCAGCGGCTCTCGCCAGCGCCAGCCTTCGACGCGCGCCTGGCCGAAATGGACTTCGGCGCCTGGGAAATGCGCAGCTGGGACGACATCCCCCGCAGCGAGATCGATGCCTGGAGCGCCGACCTGCTGCACTACCGTCCCGGCGGCGGTGAAAGCGTGATGGACGTGGCCGCACGCGTGGCCGGTTTCGATGCCGACATCCGGCGCGAAGGACATGCGCAGGCCCTCATCGTCTGCCACGCCGGCACCATGCGCCTCATGCACTCGCTGCACCTCGGCGGCACGCTGGCCGATGCCGCGCTGCGCGCCGCGCAGGCGGCACACCGGATTGACTACGGCGAAGTGATGATGCTGGAAACCTGACAAGACCTTATAATGAGCGCGTTTTGGTGCTCGCGCCTGCGTTCGCAGTCGCAGTTAAACGGGAAACACGAGCCCCATCAAGGGCCAACGTGTGCTGCCCCCGCAACGGTAAGCAAGTGCCGCATGCTCTCCCCGAGCCATGCGGCAAACCGTCTCCTCATACCACTGTGCGCATGCATGGGAAGGTCGGACGGCCATACTTGTCAGCCCGGATACCGGCCAAAAGGTGGCGTCGCCTCGCGCGATGCCGTTCAATCTGGCCTACGGGGACGTCGGCTGGTTGCCTTTGATAAGAAACAGTTCATGAATTTCCCAGTAACCCGGCAAGCAGCCGCGGTCTCGCTCGCCCTCGCCGTCATCTCGTCCGCCGCCGTCGCTGACGTTCCTTCACCTGACGCCATCCCCACCGCCGATACCGTCGTCGTCACCGCGACCCGCAGCGCGCAGCGCGCCGCCGACGTCATCGCCGACACCACCGTCATCGATGCCGAGGAAATCGCGCGCTCGGGCGCCGGTTCGGTGGCCGACATCCTGCGCCGCCAGCGCGGCATCGAGATCTCGCGCAACGGCGCGGCCGGCACCACCACCAGCGTCTTCATCCGCGGCGCCAACGCCAACCAGTCCGTGGTCCTGGTCGACGGCGTGCGCTTCGGTTCGGCGACCACCGGCACCGCCAGCTGGAACGCCATCCCGCTGGGCGCCATCGACCGCATCGAGATCGTCTACGGTCCGCTCAGCACCCTGTACGGCGCCGACGCCATCGGCGGCGTGATCCAGATCTTCACCCGCAAGGGCGAAGGTGCTCCAGTCGTCACTGGCTCGGTGGGCGTGGGCAGCAACGCCACGCGCCAGGCCGACGCTGGCATCTACGGCAGCAGCGGCGGCCCGAACGCGATCAGCTACGCCTTCGGCGCCGGCTACGAGGATTCGGACGGCTTCTCGTCCACCCGCCCGGGCGCGTCGGGCTACAACCCGGACGAAGACGGCTACCGCCGCCGCAACGCCAACGGCCGCGTGACGATGGCGCTCGCGCCGGGCCACGAGATCGGCGCCCAGTTCCTGGTCAGCCGCCTGTTCAGCCAGTACGACAGCGGCACCGCCAACTATGACGTCCACAGCGATAACGACCTGAACACCGCCGCGGTCTTCATCCGCAACCAGATCCTGCCGAACTGGCATAGCACGCTGCAGTACGCGCGCTCGGAAGACAAGTCGGGCAACTTCACCAACGCGACGCCATCCGGCGCCAGCCAGATCGATACCCAGCAGGACGAGTTCAGCTGGCAGAACGACATCGCCATCGGCCGCGACACGCTGCAACTGCTGTACACGCACCGCAAGGAAGAAGTGCCGTCGATGCGGCGCTCGCGCATCACCAACTCGTATGCGGCCGCCTACTCGGCCAAGCGCGGCCCTCACCTGGTCGACGTCAGCGCGCGCCACGACCGCTCGGTCTACGGCAGCAAGAACACCGGCGCCGCCGGCTATGGCTATGACTTCGGCAACGGCCTGCGCGCCACCACCAGCGTCGGCACCAGCTTCCGCGCCCCGACCTTCAACGAGCTGTACTTCCCCGGCTACGGCCTGGAAACCAACAAGCCCGAAAAAGGCCGCAACCGCGAAGTGGGCCTGCGCTACGACGGCAACGGCTACCAGCTGGACGCGACCTACTTCCACAACCGCCTGACCGACATGATCGTGTCGAGCACCCCATGCCCGGATGGCGCCAACAAAAGCTGCGCCTACAACGTCAACGAAGGCCTGCTCGAGGGCTTCTCGCTGGCCGGCAGCACCCGCCTGATGGGCGTCGACCTGCGCGCCAGCCTCGATTGGCAGGATCCGCGCGACGAGACCACCGGCAAGCAACTGGCGCGCCGTGCGAAGAAGCACGCCAACTTCGGCGCTGACTACACGATCGGCACGCTCAAGACCGGCCTTGAACTGACCGTGTCTGGCGAGCGCTTCGACGATGCTGCCAACAACCGCCGCCTCGGCGGCTATGGGCTGCTGAACCTGCACACGACCTGGCAGTTCACGCCCGACTGGTCGCTGCTGATGCGCCTGGATAACGTCGCCGACAAGCAGTACGAGATCGCGCGCAACTACGGCACCAGCGGCCGCACCTGGTTTGCGGCCCTGCGCTACGGCATCCGTTAAGCTATAACCCCCTGCCCGCGGCAACCAGGCCGCGGGCATCCGATCAATCGACAGGGCCAGCATGCAAGCATCCGTCCCGCCGCTACGCCAGCGCGCCACACTCATCGTTGGCGCCATGCTGGCGTTTTCCATTGCCACCCTGCTGTTCGCGGGCATGACCGGATCGATCCGGGTGCCGCTCGACGAGATTCCCGACGCCCTGCGCCAGCTCGCCAGCGGCCAGCCCGATTCGCTCTCCGCCTCCCTGCTCGAACTGCGCGCCAGCCGCGCGCTGGTGGCGTTCGCGACCGGCGGCGCGCTGGCCCTGGCCGGCCTCATGATGCAGGCGCTGTTGCGCAACCCCCTGGCCGACCCGTATGTGCTGGGCGTCTCGTCCGGCGCCTCGGTCGGCGCCCTGCTGGCGCTGCTCCTGATGGCCTCCACGCTGATGGTCGATGCCGCCGCGCTGGCCGGCGCCATCGGCGTGGCCATGCTGCTCTACCTGCTGGCGCGGCGCGACCTGCGCAGCGGCCAGGCAGCCGAGGGCGGCGCCTCGATGCTGCTGCTGACCGGCGTGATCGTCTCGGCCCTGTGCGGCTCGGTGGTCACCCTGATGCTGTCGATCGCGCCCGAGGGACGCCTGCGCAGCATGATTTTCTGGCTGATCGGCGACCTGGCCGGCGCGCCGCTGCGCCTGCTGCCCTGGATGGTGCTGGCCGGTTGCCTGCTGTTCGCCATGCGCAATGCGCGCGCCATGAATATGGTCGCGCTGCACGCCGAAAACGCGGTGACGCTGGGCGTGCGCGTCGGCGCACTGCGCAAGGGCCTGTTCTTTATCTCTGCCCTGCTCACCGCGAGCGCGGTCACCAGCGCCGGCTCGATCGGCTTCGTCGGCCTGATCGTGCCGCATGCCTGCCGCTTCGCCTTCGGGCCCGACCACCGGGTGCTGATCCCGGCCGTGGTGCTGGCCGGCGGCGCCTTCCTGGTGCTGTGCGATACGCTGGCGCGCACCATCATCGCGCCGCAGCAGTTGCCGGTCGGCGCCATCACGGCGATGATCGGCGCGCCGGTCTTCCTCTACCAGTTACACCGCCTGCGCAAATGAACTCGATCTCCACCCACGACCTGCTGCTGTCCATCGGCCAGCGCACCCTGGTGCGGGGCCTGGACTGGACCGCGCGCGCCGGCGAATGCTGGAGCATCATCGGCCGCAACGGCGCCGGCAAGAGCACCTTGCTACGCACCCTGGCCGGGCTGCAGCAGCCGAACGCCGGATCGGTCCACGTCAACGGTCGCCCCGTGGCGGACTGGCCGCTGACCGAACTGGCGCGCGAGCGCGCCTTCCTGGCCCAGTCGCGCCACGACGCGTTTGCCTATACGGTGCTGGAGAGCGTGCTGTCGGCGCGCCACCCCTACCACGCCAACCGCTACTGGGAGGGCAGCGACGACCATCAAGCCGCCCTGATGGCGCTGGCGTCGATGGAAGTTGACGACCTGGCCGCGCGCGACGTGCGCACCCTGTCCGGCGGCGAGCGCCAGCGCGTGGCGATCGCCGCCCTGCTGGCGCAGCAGACGCCGCTGCTGCTGCTCGACGAGCCGGCCAATGCGCTCGACCTGGCGCACCAGGTGAGCGTGATGGGCCTGCTGGCCCGCCTGTGCCGCGAGCAGAACCGCACCGTGGTCATGATCGGCCACGACCTGAACCTGGCCAGTCGCATTTCTACCCATGCACTACTACTGATGGGCGACGGCCGCTGGACGGCCGGCGCCAACGACCAGATCATGCGCCCCGCGCTGCTGGGCGACTATCTTGGCCATCCGATCGACATGATCGAACACGAAGGCCGCCGCATCTTCATCCCCAAGGAGGGTTCCGCATGACCGACATGACTCCAGAACAGACCGCCGCCCTGAACGACCGCCATCGCGCCCGCATGGAGCGCAAGAAGGCGGTCATCGACGCAAAAATCGCTTCGGCCGACAAGGAAATCGGCATCGTCATCGTCAATACCGGCAACGGCAAGGGCAAGAGCTCGAGCGCCTTCGGGATGGTGGCGCGCGCGCTCGGCCACGGCATGAAGGTGGGCGTGGTCCAGTTCATCAAGGGCGCCCTGTCGACCGGCGAAGAAACCTTCCTGCGCCGCTTTCCCGACGAAGTGAGCTTCCATGCGATGGGCGAAGGCTATACCTGGGAAACGCAGAACCGCGAGCGCGACATCGCCAAGGCCGAAGAAGCCTGGGCGCTGGCAAAGCAGTTCCTGTCCGATCCTGCGATCGGCATGGTGGTGCTGGATGAACTGAACATCGCCCTGAAATACAAATACCTCGACGTACACACCGTGATCGCCGACCTGCTCGACCGTCCGGTGATGCAGCACGTGGTGATCACCGGCCGCGGCGCGCCACCGGAACTGATCGCGGTGGCCGATACCGTCACCGAGATGAATGTGGTCAAGCACGCGTTCAAGGCGGGCATCGGGGCCCAGGCGGGGACCGAATGGTGACGGGCGCCCGTATTGCCCTGGTGGCGGCGATGTCGTCCGGCCAGGGCAAGACGACGGTGACGGCCGCGCTCGCGCGGCGGCTGGTCCGCATGGGCAAACGCGTGCGGGTATTCAAATGCGGCCCCGACTTCATCGACCCGATGCTGCTCGAACGCGCCTGCGGCGCGCCGGTCCACAACCTCGACCTGTGGATGGTGGGCGTCGATGCCTGCCGCCAGCGCCTGGCCGACGCCGCACATGAGGCGGACGCGATCCTGGTCGAGGGCGTGATGGGCCTGTACGACGGTTCTCCCTCGGCGGCGGACCTGTCGCGCGAGTTCGGCATCCCCGTACTGGCGGTGCTGGACGCGTCGGCGATGGCGCAGACGGCAGGCGCCGTGGCGCAGGGCCTGCGCGACTATGGCCCCGTCGAGATGGCCGGTGTGATCGCCAACCGTGTCGCCAGCAGCGGCCATGCCGCGATGGTGAAGGAATCGCTGCGCGACATTCCGCTGATCGGCACCCTGGCGCGCCAGGACGAGCCGCTGCCCGAGCGTCATCTGGGCCTGGTGGTGCCGGGCGAGGTCGAAGAGCTGGACCGCATCCTGGATGCGCTGGCCGACAGCATCGATTTCGATGAGGCGGCGTGGGATGCGCTGCCGGTTCTGTCGCCCTCCTCCGCGCTCCCGGCGCCGGTAGAGCCGCTGCTTGCGGGCCGCACGATCGCGATCGCGCGCGATCCATCCTTCGTGTTTGTCTATCCTGCCAACATCGACGTGCTCGAGCAGCTCGGTGCGCGCATCACGTATTTCGCGCCGCTGTCCGATGAAGCGGTGCCGGACGATGCCGATGCCGTGTATCTACCGGGCGGCTATCCCGAGCTGCACGGCGCGCAGTTGCAGGCCGCCCAGCGCTGGCGCGACTCGATCCGTGACGTACACGCGCGTGGCGTCCCGATCGTCGCCGAGTGCGGCGGCATGATGGCGCTTGCCGATGGCCTGACCGATAGCGAGGGGCGCCACTTCGAGATGGCCGGGCTGCTGGCCGGCGAAGTCAGGATGCAAAAGCGCCTGGGGGGACTCGGCATGCATGCGATGCCGACGCCGCAGGGCGATATCCGCGGCCATACCTTCCACTATTCATTGCTGGACTCCCCGGTGGCGCCGCAAGCCCATACCGTGAAGCAGAGGACCGGCACCCAAGGCGAAGCCGCCTATCGGGTCGGTTCGCTGTTCGCGTCCTACTTCCACGGCTACTTCCCATCCAATCCGCGCGCGGTGGCGGTCCTGTTCGGAGCGCAGCCGTGAGCGTGACCCTGGTCTTTGGCGGGGCGCGCTCGGGCAAGAGTGCCTACGCCGAACGCCTGGCGCGCGAATCGGGCAAGGAGATCGTCTACGTCGCTACTTCGCGCGCGGGCGACGGCGAGATGGCCACACGCATCGCCCACCACCGCGAGCGGCGCCCGCCCGAGTGGCTGACAGTCGAAGAAGAACTGGCGCTGGCGCAGACGCTGCGCGACTGGTGCGCACCGCAGCGCCTAGTGCTGGTCGACTGCCTGACGCTGTGGCTCAGCAACCTGATGTTCTGCGATGGCCGCGACTATCCCGAGGTCGGCGCGATCGACTTGCCGGCATGCTTTCACCAGGAGCGTGCGGCGCTGCTCGATCTGCTGGACGAAGGTCCCGCAGGCGACGTGATCCTGGTGTCGAATGAAGTGGGCATGGGCATCGTGCCCTGGGGCGCGATCTCGCGCAGCTTCGCCGATGAAGCCGGCCGCCTGAACCAGGCGGTGGCGGCGCGCGCAGATCGCGCGGTGCTGGTGGCGGCCGGCCTGCCACTTGTCCTGAAAGGTACACCGTGCTGATCGGACTGCCGCTCTCCACCATCGCGCTGCTGCTCGTCGCCGGCATCGCGCTCGACCTGCTGCTGGGCGAGACGCGGCGCTGGCATCCGCTGGTTGGATTCGGCAAGCTGGTCAACTTGATCGAGCGCAGCCTCAATCGTGGGCAGTCGCGCCTGGTGCGTGGAAGCCTCGCATGGGCGCTCGCCGTCCTGCCATTGAGCCTGCTGTTCCTGGCATTGACCGACCTCGCCGGCGTGTGGCTGCACGCGGCGCTGCTCTATTTTTGCATCGGCCTGCGCAGCCTGCGCGACCATACGCTGCCGATCTATTCCGCGCTGTGCGTCGGCGACCTGACGCAAGCGCGCGCACTTACCGCACGCATCGTCAGCCGCGACACGGAGAACGCCGACGAATCCGACCTGGCCAAGGCCAGCGCCGAGTCGCTCCTCGAGAACGGCAACGACGCGGTGTTCGGCACGCTGTTCTGGTTCGTCCTGCTGGGCGGGCCGGGCGCCGTGCTGTTCCGCCTGGCGAACACGCTCGATGCGATGTGGGGTTATCGCAGCGAACGCTTCAACCTGTTCGGCCGCTGCGCGGCGCGCATCGACGACGCATTGAACTACGTGCCCGCGCGCCTGACCGCGCTGTCGTACGTGCTGCTGGCGGGTAGCGGCCGCGCGCGCGCCTGGCAATGCTGGCGCACCCAGGCCCCGGCCTGGAGCAGCCCGAACGCGGGGCCGGTAATGGCCAGCGGCGCCGGCGCGCTCGGCGTGTCGCTGGGCGGCGCCGCCGTCTACGATGGCGAAGTCGAACAGCGTCCGCCGCTGGGTCTTGGGCCCGCCGCCTGCGCGGGCGACATCCTGCGCGCCTGGCGGCTGGTGCTGCGCACGACGTTGCTGTGGGCCGGCGTGGTCTGCCTGATGGCTGTCGGAGCTTCATATGCTTGAACACGGCGGAAACCTGCGCGACGCGGCGCGTCACTATGGCCGCGACGACTGGGTCGACCTGTCGACCGGCATCAACCCGCATGGCTATGCGGCGCCGGCGCCGTCGAGCGCCGCTTGGCATCGCCTGCCGGAGCCGGATCCTGAATTCCTTGCGGCGGCCTGCGCCTATTACGGCGCACCGCAACTGCTGCCGGTGGCCGGCACGCAGGCGGCGATCCAGGCGCTGCCGCGCCTGCGTCCACCTTCGCGCGTCGCGGTGTCGGCGCCCTCGTATGCGGAACACGCGTATCACTGGAACCTGCACGGCCACACGCGGCGGCTGGTGCCGTACACGGAACTGGAAGCGGCGGTCGACGACAGCGATGTCGTCGTGGTCGTCAATCCCAACAATCCCACCGGCGAGACCATCGCACCTGAACGCCTGCTCGACTGGGCGGCGCGGCTGCATGCGCGCGGTGGCTGGCTGGTGGTCGACGAAGCCTTCGGCGATACGGCGCCCGCGCTGAGCGTGGCGCCGCACGCGGCGCAGCCGGGGTTGATCGTACTGCGCTCGATCGGCAAGTTCTTCGGACTGGCGGGACTGCGGCTGGGATTCGTGGCGGCGCACGAGCGCGTGCTGGCGGAACTGGCCGACCTGCTCGGGCCGTGGGCCGTCAGCGGCCCTGCGCAGGAGATCGCGCTGCAGGCGCTTGCCGACACGCTCTGGCAGCAGGATACGCAAGAGCGCCTGGCGCAGGCCGGTGAACGGATGGTGCGGCTGCTGCGGGAGCACGGCATTGCCAGCAACGGCACGCCGCTGTTTCGCTGGTGGCCCGAGGCGCGGCCCGAAGCTTTTCATGAACACATGGCCGCGCGCGGCATCTGGTGCCGGCTGTTCCGCGACGCGGCGCGCGGCATCCGGGTCGGCCTGCCCGCCACCGAGGGTGAATGGCGGCGCTTCGAACAAGCACTTCACGAATGGAGCAAGCAATGAAGAAAACGATGCTGCTGGCCGGCCTGGTCGCAGCTGGCCTGACGGCCCATGCCGAGGCCGCGATCACGGTCAAGGATGATGCCGGACTGGCAGTCACCGTCGCCAAGCCGGCGCTGCGGGTGGTGTCGATGGCGCCCAGCGTCACCGAACTGCTGTTCGCTGCCGGCGGCGGGAACCAGATCGTCGGCGCGGTGAACTACAGCGACTATCCCGAAGCGGCCAAGCGCATACCGCGCATCGGCTCGAACCGAGAGATCGATATGGAGCTCCTGATCTCGCTGAAGCCGGACCTGATCGTGGCCTGGCGCCATAACAGTTCGGAGCGGCAGATCGAGATGGTGCGGCGCCTGGGCATTCCTGTATTCCAGAGCGACCCGCAGACACTGGACGGCATACCCGACGCCGTGCTTCGACTTGGCCAGCTATTGGGCACCGACGCTGCGGCAAAGGCGACCGCGACGCAGCTGCGCGAGCAGTTGGCCGGCCTGCGCGCGAAGTATGCGAATCGTTCCACGGTGCGCACCTTCTACCAGGTGTGGGACAAGCCCCTCTACACGCTGAGCGGAAAGCACATTCTCACCGATGCGATGAAGCTGTGCGGCGGCGAGAACATCTTCGACAAGCTGACGGTGACGGCGCCGATCGTTTCGATCGAGAGCGTGTTGCAAGCTAACCCCGAAGCGATCATCGCCACCGCCGAGAAGAACTATGGCGGCGTGGAATTGTGGAAGCCATATGGCACCCTGGCCGCGGTGCGCAGCAACAATCTGTTTACGCTGGACGGCCACCTGCTCAATCGCGCCGGGCCGCGCATGGTCCAGGGCACGGCCGCGATGTGCGAGGTGCTCGAGCAGGCGCGCCAGCGTCGGTCGAAATGAGCGGCTTCCCCTACCGGACCCTGATGGTGCAGGGCACGACGTCCGACGCCGGCAAGAGCACGGTAGTTGCGGCGCTGTGCCGCCTGCTCATGCGGCGCGGCATCCGGGTTGCGCCGTTCAAGCCGCAGAACATGGCGCTCAACAGCGCGGTGACGCGCGATGGCGGCGAGATCGGCCGCGCACAGGCGCTGCAGGCGATCGCCGCCGGCATCGAGCCGCACACAGACATGAATCCCGTGCTGCTCAAGCCGTCGAGCGACATCGGCGCCCAGGTCATCATCCATGGCCAGGTGCGGGCCGACATGAATGCGCGCGACTATCACCAGTACAAGCCGGTGGCGATGGGTGCGGTACTTGAATCGCATGCACGCCTCCTGGCGCAGTACGAGACGGTGATCGTGGAAGGCGCGGGCAGCCCGGCCGAGATCAATCTGCGCGATCGCGACATCGCCAATATGGGCTTTGCCGAGGCGGTGGATTGCCCGGTGATCCTGGTGGCCGACATCGATCGCGGCGGCGTGTTCGCGCACTTGGTCGGCACACTGTCCTGCCTGTCGCAGTCGGAACGCGATCGCGTCATCGGCTTCGTCATCAATCGCTTCCGCGGCGACATCAAGCTGCTCGAGCCGGGGCTGGAATGGCTCGAACGGCAGACCGGCAAGCCGGTGCTGGCGGTGCTGCCCTATCTGCATGGGCTGTTCCTCGATGCCGAGGATGCGGTGCAGGCAGCGCAGACGAACAAGGGCGCGTTTCGCGTTGTCGTTCCCAGCTTGCCGCGCATGAGCAATCACACCGATTTCGATGCGCTGCGCGCGCATCCGGACGTCGACCTGCGCTTCGTGCGGCAGGGCGAAGCGATTCCCGGCGCCGACCTGATTATTCTCCCAGGGAGCAAGAACACGCGCGGGGACCTGGCCTGGCTGGAAGCACAGGGCTGGCGTGAGCAGATTGCGCGTCATCTGCGTTATGGCGGCAAGGTGATCGGTGTATGTGGCGGATTCCAGATGCTGGGGCGGACGGTGAATGATCCACATGGCGTCGAAGGTGCGCCGGGTATGTCTGCGGGACTCGGATTGCTGGATGTCGAGACCGAACTTACGCGCGAAAAACGGCTGACCAGGGTGGACGGTGTGTGTGCGTTTGCTTCGCACGAAGTCGCCGGACGAGTCAGCGGCTATGAGATTCATATGGGTGTATCGCATGGCACTGCCATGGGGACGCCTGCTTTTTCGATCGACGGGCGCAGTGAAGGCGCGGTGTCAGTCGATGGCCAGATCCTGGGGACTTATCTGCACGGATTGTTCGATCATCCGGAGGCGTGTACCGCACTGCTGCAATGGGCTGGGTCGCGCAGCGAGCATGTCGTCGACACGGCGCAACTGCGTGATGCGAGTCTGGAACGGATCGCGGATTCTGTGGAGGGCTTGCTGGATCGGTTGATCGCAATGCGCGGATGAGCTGCGGTTGCTTGAACGCGTGGATGGCGAAGCCATCCACCCTACGATGTTACTTCAGCGCTACAAAGCAAAAACCCCACCAGGATCACCTGGTGGGGTTTTTCTATATAACTAGCCTGACGATAACCTACTTTCACACTGGTTGCAGCACTATCATCGGCGCAAAGTCGTTTCACGGTCCTGTTCGGGATGGGAAGGGGTGGGACCGACTTGCTATGGTCATCAGGCATGACTTGTACGAATGGCGTTGTTGAACGCGTGGACGGCATAGCCGTCCACCCTACGAAGTAGGCACTCTGAATCTGGAAGAAGTATTGTTGGGTTGTAGCTTGTATTCAAGCGAGTTGTACTCGTCACAACCTTGACT
>NZ_JAXCWH010000018.1:0-15654 GCF_034045165.1 Massilia sp. CFBP9026 | reverse complement strand
AAAGAGATTGAGCGGTAACGCGAAAAAAGTCACCACCGAGTTCAAACCGCCCGTCCTTCTCTTAGCCGTCAACGTCTGCAATGGGTCGATAGCGGGCGTACGAAGGCTCAGTCAGGGCACTAAACTGGCGTCCGTGTTTGTACACGGACTGATGCCATCGCCCGCGCATCGATGATCGCGCGGCCCTGACCGCAATCCTGTTTGTGCTCAAGACCGGGATACCATGGGAATATTTGCCGCGCGAACTCGGCTGCGGCAGTGGCATGACTTGTTGACGCCGGCTTCAGGAATCGATGGAAGCTGGCGCTTGGCAGCGCGTCCACGAGGCAGTTCGTCGACGGCTGCCCGAGCACGACCAAATCATGTGGGATCGAGCTTGCGTTGACGCTACCGCTTACTCGCCCATGCGGGTGGCGAGCACACGGGCAGAAATCCTGCTGATCGTCGCAAGCTCGGCGGCGAACACGACTTGCTCGTCGATCAGCGGGGATTGCCGCTGGTAGCCAAGATCTCACGCCCCCAGGTAGCCGACGCGCGTTTTCGAGAAAGGCCCGGTCGATGGCGTCGGACGTCGAGCGCACCTGAAGGTGGCTACACCACTTTCGCAGATTACGCATCCGCCATGAGCGACGAGCAGGCACCCATCAGGCGTTCCTCTCGCTCGCTTGCTCACTCATCTGTTGGCGGTCATGTCGAACGGTTCTGCCAGGCGCTCTCAGCCAACGGTCCCGACGATCGACACATCCCGGTTCTCGGGAATCTCGTTATACGACAGCACGTGCAGGCCCGGCGCGAACAGGCGCGCATAGCGCGCCAGCAGCGGGCGCACCTGCGGCAGCACCAGCAGCAGCGGCGGCGTGTGCTGCTGCTTCATCTGCTCGCGCGCCACCGGCATATTGATCTGCAGTTGAGACAGCAGTTGCGGATCGATCGGGTAGTTGTCCAGCACCACCTTGCCGCCGCCGGCCTGGCGCGCCTGGTTCAGGGAACCGAGCAGCATGTTTTCCAGCTCGGCCGACAGATTAAACGCCGGCATGTCCTTCTTCTTGCCGAACAGGGTCGAGACGATCTGGCGCCGCAGCGCGCAGCGCACCTCGGCCGCCAGCAGGATCGGATCCTTGGTCGTCTCCGAGCTGTCGAGCAGGGTCGTCGCGATCACCACGATATCCTTCAGCGACACGCCCTCGGCCAGCAGCACGCGGAATACGCGCAGCAGCTGCGTATGGGTCAGCGCCTTGTCCAGCGCCGCCGCCAGCTTGGGCGAGAGCGCGGTCAGGCGTTCCAGGATGGCCGGCACGTCTTCGTGGCGGAACAGCTCGTGCAGGTATTCGCGCACCACTTTCGAGACGTGGGTCGCGATCGCGCTCGGCACCTCGACCACCTGGTAGCCCAGGCCCAGCGCATGCGCCTTCTGGTCGGGCGTGATCCAGGTGATGGCCATGCCGTAGGCCGGTTCGATGCCGGGCACGCCATCGAGCTCGCCGTACACGTTCGGCGACGGGATCGCCAGCAGGTGGTCGGGCATCACCTCGGCCTCGGCCACCACCGTGCCCGACAGGCTGATCGCATACTGGGTGGGACGCAGCGCCAGGTCGTCGCGCACCGCGATCGCCGGCAGCAGCATGCCCATCTGCTCCGACAGGCTCTGGCGCACGCCCTTGACGCGCTTGTTGAGCGGCTCGCCTTGGGCGCGATCGAGCATGCCGACCAGCTTGTAGCCCACCGCCACCGTCACCGGCTGCACCACCGGCAAGGCCTGCCAGTCGAGGTCGACCACGCGCTCTTCGCGCAGCGCGGCCTCGATCTTGGCCACGCCGGCGTTGTCGGGCGCCAGCACCCGCTGGCCGACCTTCCAGCCGGCGAAGGCCAGCACCGCCGCCGCCAGCGCGAAGAACAGCCACGGCATGCCGGGCACCACCGCCATCAGCAGCATCACGCCGGCCGCCGAATACAGCACGCCCGGCTGGGCCAGCACCTGGTTGCCGACCTGCTGTTCGAGGTCGCCCGATTCGCCGATGCGGGTAACCAGGATCGCAGCCGCCGCCGACAGCATCAGCGCCGGGATCTGGGCCACCAGGCCGTCACCGATGGTCAGCAGCGCATACACGCGGAAGGCGTCGCCAAGGGCCAGGTCGTACATCAGCGCGCCGATCGCGACGCCGCCCACCAGGTTGATGATCAGGATCAGGATCGACGCGATCGCATCGCCGCGCACGAACTTCGAGGCGCCGTCCATCGCGCCGTAGAAGTCGGCTTCGGCGGCGACGTCCTTGCGCCGCGTGGTGGCCTGCTCCTGGTTGATCAGGCCGGCATTCAGGTCGGCGTCGATCGCCATCTGCTTGCCCGGCAGCGCATCGAGCGTGAAGCGCGCCGAGACTTCCGAGATCCGCTCCGCGCCCTTGGTCACGACGATGAAGTTCACGATCATCAGGATGATGAAGATCACCAGGCCGACCACGAAGTTGCCGCCGATGACGACGTTACCGAAGGCTTCGATCACCTGGCCGGCGGCATGCGTGCCTTCGTGGCCATGCAGCAGCACGACGCGCGTGGAAGCGACGCTCAGCGCCAGGCGCATCAGGGTGGCGCCCAGGATCACGGTCGGGAACACCGAGAAGTCGAGCGGCCGCTTGGCCGTCACCGCGACCAGGATCACGATCAGCGACAGCACGATATTGAAGGTGAACAGCACGTCCAGCAGCACCGGCGGCAGCGGCAGCATGATCATGCCCAGCAGCGCGATCAGGAATACCGGGGCCGCGAACTTGTGCTTGCGCAGCTCGCCGACGAAGGCGTTGAAGGTATTCGTGAAGTTCATGCTCTTGCCTCGCTCAGGTGAGGTGGAACGTCCACCTCGTTGGGGAACCGCGGGGGCGCCTGGCGCCGGCCCGTTCGGAACGCATTCAGTTGCAGGACGTAGTTCAGCACCTGCGACACCGCCTGGTACAGCTGTGCCGGAATCTGCTGCTGCACCTGGCTGGTGTTATAGATCGCCCGCGCCAGCGGCGGCAGGGTGAGGGTCTCGATATTGTTTTCCCGCGCCACCTGGCGGATGTAGAGCGCCATCTCGTCGACGCCCTTGGCCACCACGAACGGCGCCTCGGCGCGCCCGGTATCGTACTTCAGCGCCACCGCATAGTGCTCGGGGTTGACGATCACCACGTCGGCGGTCGGCACCGTGCTGCGCACGCTGCGCCGCGCCAGCTGCTGCTGCAGCTGGCGGATGCGCTGCTTGACCTCGGGCCGGCCCTCGTTGCTCTTGTGTTCATCCTTGATGTCCTGCTTGCTCATGCGCTGGTTGCGCATGAACAGGTAGTGCTGCACCGGCACGTCGATCACCGCGAACACCACGAACACCGCCACCAGCGCCATCAGGGCGTCGAAGGCCAGGCCGGCGCCGGTGGTCAGGGCGTCGATCAGCGGCATGCGCTGCAGTTCGACGTAGCCCTTCATGCTGGCGCGCGAGACCATCCACAGCACCACGCCCAGCATCACGGCCTTGGCGAACGAGGTCAGGAAACCGACCCAGTGCTTCTGGGTGAACAGGTTGCCCAGGTTGGTGATGGGGCTGAAGCGGCTGAACTTCGGCTGCAGGTTCTTGCCGCTGGCGATGAAGCCGCCCGGCACCGCGCCGGCCACGATGATCGCGAACGGCACCGCCAGCAGCGGCAACACCATCTGCACCAGCAGCACCACGGCGGCGCCGAACACCACCGACAGGGCGTTCTCCATCGCGCCCTCGGCGCCCAGCGGCGCGAACACCAGCCGGAACAGGTGGCGCATGTCTTCCAGGTAGCTCGGCGCCATCAGCGCGAACAGCTTGAGGCTGATCAGGATGCCGACCGCGGTCGCCAGGTCGCGCGAGCGCACCACCTGCCCTTCCTGGCGCGCCTTCCTGAGCTTCTGGGCTGAGGGCTTTTCGGTCTTGTCGCCGCTGCTGTTATCCGCCACGGGCCATCCTCATCTGCTCGTTGATCATCTCGAGCACCTGGTTGGTCATCGCGACGTAGTGCTCGGGGATGAAGCGCACCAGCTGCACCAGCATCAGGAGGCCAAAGATCGTCACCAGGGCGAAGCCCAGCGAGAACAGGTTCAGGCTGGGCGCGACCCGGTTCAGGAAGCCGAAGCCCATCTGCACCACGATGGTGGAAAACACGATCGGCAGCGCCAGCAGCATCGCGGCCGAGAACACCCAGCCGACGTTCAGCGCCACCGCCTCGAGCAGCATCGGCTGGAAGCCCGAGCCGACTGGCCAGGCATGGAAGCTCTGGCCCAGCACCGCCACCAGCACCAGGTGGCCGTCGATGGCGAAGAACACGAGCATCGCCACCAGCGACATCAGGCCCGAGATCACGTCCGAGACCTGGCCGTTGATCGGGTCGTTCATCTGGGCCATCGAAAAGCCGATCTGGCTCGAGGCCAGGAAGCCGAGCATGGTCACCGCCGCCATCGCGAACTGCAGGGCGAGGCCCAGCACGCCGCCGATCACGGCCTGCTCGAACATCGCGACCACGCCGGCCAGCGAGAACGGATCGGGCATGGCGCCGCCCGCGCGGGTGGTCAGGGGCAGCATCAGGAACGACAGCACCAGCGCCAGCAGCGCGCGCACCGGCATCGGGATCGCGCCGTCGCCCATCACCGGGGCGGTGACCATCATCGCCATGATGCGGCAGAACGGCCACCACAGGGCGCCGATCAGCGGCAGCAGGAATCCGAACAGCTCGATGCCCATTCAACCCACCAGGGTCGCGGCGCGCTGGAACACCGACACGCAGTAATCCATCAGCTTGGAGGTCATCCAGTGGCCGGCCAGGATCACCGCCAGCAAGGTCACCAGCAGGCGCGGCAGGAAGCTCAGGGTCTGCTCGTTGATCTGGGTCGCGGCCTGGAACAGCGCCACCACCAGGCCCATGATCAGGCCCGGGATGACCAGCGCCATCACCAGCAGCATCACGATCTGCAGGGCCTCGACCACCAGGTCGACGGCGATATCGGGTGTCATGTCTCGTTTCTCCCGGATTCGCTAAAAGCCGTGGATGCTGCCGACCAGGGTGCTGACGGTGAGCGTCCAGCCGTCGACCAGCACGAACAGCAGCAGCTTGAAGGGCAGCGAGATCACCAGCGGCGACAGCATCATCATGCCCATCGCCATCAGCACCGAGGCCACCACCAGGTCGATGATCAGGAACGGGATGAACAGCATGGCCCCGATCTGGAACGCGGTCTTCAGTTCGGACAGCACGAAGGCCGCCAGCTTGACCGGGAAGCTGTGCGCCTGCGGCTGGGCATGCAGCGGCTCGCCCGCCAGGCGCGCGACCTGGGCCAGCGAGGCCTTGCTGGTCTGGGCCAGCATGAAGCGAGAGATCGGGCCCTCGGCGATGCGCAGCGCCTGCTCCAGGCCGATCCGGTCCTGGTCGTAGGGAAGGAAGGCGTCTTTCCAGACCTGCTCGCCGACCGGACGCATCACCAGGATGGTCAGGATCAGGGCGATGCCGGTGATGATCCGGGTCGGCAGGCCCTGCTGCAGCCCGAGGGCCTGGCGCAGCAGCGACAGCACGATGACGAAGCGGGTGAAGCAGGTCATCATCATGATCATCACGGGCAGCAGCCCGAGCAGGGTCATGATGACCAGGATCTGCGACTTGACGCTCATCCCGGAGCTGGCGGCGTCGGCGCCGGGAATCACCCCGGCCAGCAGGTCCTGGTTCTGGGCCAGCGCCGGCGCCGAGGCCAGCAGGCCGTACAGCAGCAGCGCGCCAGCGGCTGCGCGCGCGCCGCGCGTCATGGCGCGAGCATGTCCAGGTTCAGGCCGTCCAGGTCGATCACCTTCAGGCCGTACTGCTCGCCCGCGACCACCACCTCGGCGCGCCCGATCGGGGTGCCGTTGACCTTGATCACCAGCGGTTCGCCGGCCAGCGAATCGAGCGGCAGCACCGACGATGGCTGGATCTCCATCAGCTCCTGCAGCGAGACCCGGGCCGACCCGACCTCGAGGGTCAGGGTCACCGGGATGCGCCGCATCATCTGCGGCAGCTGGCGTGCGCCAGTGCGGCCGGCCGTGGAGGTCGCCTGCTCGGCGGCGTCCAGATCATCGATGATCACGTCGCCAGCCAGTTGCTCGTTGAGGTTCATGTCCATTATTCGGCGTCTTCAAATGAGGTTAAACACAGCTTGCCCTTGTGCTCGGCCACCGCGGCCGTGAACAGGCGGGAATCGTCGAGCAGCACGTCGGCGCGGCCGACCGAGACCGGGATCACGTCGCCGACCTTCAGGCCGAACAGCGTGGCCAAGGTCACTTCCTTGCTCACCAGGCGGCCTTCCAGCTTCACCTGCAGGTGCGTGGCCAGCGGTTCGCGCGCCATGCGCACGGCGCCGCGCATGCAATTGCGCTCGGCCATCAGGCCCTGCAACACATGGGCCATCAGGCCATGGTCGGGACTGATCCACAATTGCCCTTCCGGCGCCGCCACGCTGGGGTCGTCGGTATCGCGTCGGCCATACTGGGCGCGCAGCACGACGCGGATCACCCAGCCGGCCTTGCCGGGGGCGCCCGCCGGCACGATCGAGGTTCCGGCCTTGGCCAGCTGTGGCGCGGCCGCTACAGCAGCACCCGCCGCCAGCAGCCCTTCGGCCACCTTCTCGTCCAGCAGCGCCGCCACTTGCTGGGCCAGGGTCGCGCCCAGCCGCTCCTCGGTCGCGGTCACGCGCTCGAGGCCGGGGTCGCGCTGCGGTGCAGCGTTCGGGCCCTGGGTGCGGCGCGCATAGCGGCCTTCAAGCAGGCCCAGCAGCAAACCGCGCTCGAACGCGACCGCGGCCAGGCCATAAGGACCGGTCACGCCCAGCCAGCGCAGGCTGCGGTCGTCGGGAGCGCGCTCGAAGGCGAGGCTCTCGAGACGGAAGGCGCCCCAGTAGCGGCGGCCTCCGGGCGAGGCCATCGCCGCACCCAGCGCTTCGGCCAGGCGCGCCGCGAAGGACGGCAGCAGGTGTACCGGACGTCCCAGCAGGCAGGGGTCGAGCACCTGGAAATCGCGTGCACGCTCTGGTTGATTAATCGACATGTTTGTTGACTGAAAATTACGTTTCGATGACAGCTTTTCATTCCCCACAGCAACAATTATACAGGGAACTTACCCGCTGAGACTTTGACATTCTTCTTTGATTTCCAACTTGCCGTACGGTAATATCGTGCTGTCGCACCGCAACAACTGACCCGCTTCCCTCTGGGGACAACGGCAAAACCAGTAGCTTGACGGAAGTCAGACGGCAAAAACAAACGTTCGTTCGTTGATCGGTTTTCAAGTTTTACTTACTAAGAACCGTTGTAAAAAGACGAAAAACGGTAACTATATGTCGCTCGCTAACAACAACGTTTTAAATGGGAACCACGATGGCAACTGAACTTGCCGGCCTGATCCGGGCCGACCTGGCGCAACTGACCAACGACGCGAACCGCCTGGCGATCGCCCCCGCCGCCAATTCCTTCGCCGAGCTGGGGGCCCACGGGGCCCACGGGGCCCAGGCCGACGCCGGCTTCTCGTTCACCCACGTCATGAAGCAGGCGCTGGACAACGTCAACGCCCAGGACCAGGCCGCCGGCGCCCGCGTGGCCGCGGTCGAAGCCGGCAAGAGCGACGACCTGGTCGGCGCCATGCTGGCGAGCCAGCAGGCCAGCCTGTCGTTTTCGATGCTGATGCAGGTTCGCAACAAGGTCATGACGGCGGTCGACGAACTGATCAAGCTCCCGGTCTGAACCATTCGAAAAGCGACAACCCGTGATCTCCTCCCTCAAAGCCGCCGTCGGCGGCAAGCTGGCCATGCCCTCGCTGCCGCCGGCGCTGCGCAACAACCTGCCGCTGATGCTCGGCCTGGCCGTGGCGCTCACCGCGGCCATCATGATGTACCTGTGGCAGGACCAGTCCAGCTACAAGCCGGTGTTCGGCGCGCGCGAAAAAGTCGTCGCCGCCGACATGATGACGGTGCTCGAAGCCGAACAGATTCCGTATCGCGTCCATCCCGAGAGCGGCCAGGTGATGGTGCCGGCGTCGGAGTTGGGCAAGGTGCGCATGCTGCTGGCCGCCAAGGGCGTGACCGCCCAGCTGCCGGCCGGCCTGGAACTGATGGACCGTTCCGACCCGCTGGGCGTGTCGCAATTCGTGCAGGACGTGCGCTTCCGGCGCGGCCTGGAAGGCGAGCTGGCGCAAAGCATCCTGACCATGGACGCCATCGCTTCCGCCCGCGTCCACCTGGCGATCGCCAAGACCAGCTCCTTCGTCACCGCCAATACCGACGGCAACTCGGCCTCGGTGATGGTCACCGTCAAGCCGGGCCGCGCGCTGTCGAACGAACAGGTGGCCGCCGTGGTCAACCTGGTCTCGGGCAGCGTGGCGGGCCTGAAGCCGCAGCGCGTGTCGCTGGTCGACCAGGCCGGCAACCTGCTGTCGGCGCGGGTCGACCTGGCCGACGGCTTCGAAGGCGCGACCCAGGGCGACGCCGCCTCCAGGCGCTACACCGACGAAGTGCGCGCCAACGTCAACGACCTGCTGGCGCCGATCCTGGGCGTCGATAACTACAAGCTGAGCGTCACCGCCGCGGTGGACAACGACCGCATCGAAGAGACCCAGGAAAAATACGGCGAAGCGCCGAAGGTCACCAGCGAAGCGATGCGCGAGGAGATGGAGAAGAACCGCATGGCGCTGGGCGTGCCGGGCACCCTGTCGAACCGTCCGCCGGCGCCGGCCACCCCGGATGCCGAGGGCGACGCGCCGCAAGAGAACAACGACGACGGCAGCGCGCGCAAGAACGCCACCACCCGCCAGTACGCCTATGACCGCGCGATCACCCAGATCAAGCGCGAGCGCGGCCGCCTGAAGAAGCTGTCGGTGGCAGTGGTGCTGAACAACGCCAGCGCTGCCAACGGCCAGGCCTGGACCCCGGCCGAGCTGGCCAATATCGAAAAAATCCTGGCCGGCGGCCTGGGCATCGACGCCGCGCGCGGCGACGTGCTGGCCGTGTCGAGCCTGAAATTCCCGGCCGCGCCGGTGGCCCAGGAATGGTGGCAGGAGCGCGACAACGTGGTCGACATGACCACCTACGCCCTGTGGGCGCTGGGCGCCCTGCTGGCCTACTTCCTGCTGGCCCGCCCGCTGCTGCGCGCCGTCACCACCCGCCTGGCGCCGCAACAACCGCCGCTGGTGCCGGCCGCGCCGGCCCTGCCGGGCAGCGGCGCTGCGGCTGCCGCCGATGCGGCCGATGGGGCGCCGGCCGGCGTGGCCGCCCTCGGCGCGCCGGACGGCGTGGCCACGGCCGCCCGCCCCGGCGCCGTGGTGCCGCTGCTGGAAAACTACGACCTGCCGCCGAGCGGTTCGGCGGTCGACGTCATGGTCGACCACTTGAAAGTCCTGGCCGGCAAGGAGCCTGAGCGCGTTGCCGAAGTCGTCAAACAATGGGTACAGAAAAAACATGGCCGACCAGAATAATTTTGAGGGCGACGACGACGTCGCCCTGACCTCGGTCGAACAGGCCGCGATCGTGCTGCTGTCGATCGGCGAGGAGCAGGCGGCCGCCGTGCTGCGCTGCCTCGAGCGCGACGAACTGATGGAACTGACCCAGGTGATGTCGCGCATGAGCGGCATCAAGGTCGACGCCGTCCGCTCGGCGCTCCAGTCCTTCTTCGACGACTACCGCCAGCAAAGCGGCCTGCACGGCGCCTCGCGCAGCTACCTCAAGCGTTCGCTCGACCTGGCGCTGGGCAGCGACATCGCCAACAGCGTGCTCAACACGATCTATGGCGACGCGATCCGTCCGATGATGGCGCGCCTGCAGTATGCCTCGCCGCGCTGGCTGGCCGAATTCGTCTCCTCCGAGCACGTGCAGATGCAGGCCGTGTTCCTGGCCTTCCTGCCGCCGGCGCTGGCATCCCAGATCCTGGAAGCGCTGCCGGTCGAAGGTCGTGAACTGGTTTTGCTGAACATGGCGCGCCTCGACGAGATCGACCGCGACGTGCTGCACGAACTCGAAGAACTGGTCAACCGCTGCCTGGCCGCGCTCGATACGCAAAGCGCCAGCGTCGAGGGCGTGCGCCAGGTCGCCGATATCCTCAACCGCCTGCAGGACAACCGCGCCGGCATGGTCGAACTGCTGCGCGCCCACGATCCCGAGGTGGTGTCGCAGATCGAGATGTCGATGTACGACTTCTTCATCCTGTCGCGCCAGACCGAGCAAGTCATCACCCGCCTGCTCGACGACGTGCCGCTGGAACAGTGGGCGATCGCGCTCAAGGGCGCCGAAGCGCCGCTGCGCGACGCCATCCTGGCCGCCATGCCGCGCCGCCAGGCCCAGAGCTTCGAAGACCTGATGCGCCGTTCGGGCCCGGTCCCGATGTCGCGCATCGAGCAGACCCGCCGCGAGATCATGGCCACCGTCAAGGAACTGGCCGACGCCGGCGAAATCGACATCCAGCTGTTTGCCGAGGCGACCGCCGAATGAAACCGTTCAGGTCCTTTCACTTCCCGCCGCTGCACCAGGTCAGCAAGGCGCGTCCGACCGGTTCGGACGGCGTCGGCTCGACCGAGGAATGGCAGAGCGCGCTGGCCGACGGCTACCGCCAGGGACAGCGCGAAGGCTATGAGGCCGGCCTCGACCAGGGCCGCGCAGAAGGCTACCCGCGCGGCGAGGCCGAGGGCCGCGAACTCGGACAGGAAGAAGGCCGCGCCGCCGCGCTGGCCCGTTTCGACGAACTGGCGCGCCCGGTCGACGCCATCCTGGACAGCCTGGGACAGCTGAAGGCCGACCTGCGCGCGGCCCAGCGCAACGAAGTGGTCGACCTGGTCGGCAAGATCGCGCGCCAGGTGATCCGCGCCGAGCTGGCGCTGCAGCCGGTCCAGCTGCTGGCCCTGGTCGAAGAAGCGCTGTCGGTGATGCCGCCGTCGCGCGACGAAGTCGAAGTGTTCATGAATCCTGAAGAACTGCGCCGGGTGCAGGAACTCGATCCCAAGCGCGCCCGCGCCTGGACCCTGCTGCCCGACCCTGCCCTGGAACCGGGCGAGTGCCGCGTGCGCTCCGGCGACAATGAAGTCGACGCCGGCTGCCAGGGCCGCCTGAAGGCGGTGATGGAGCAGGTCCACGACCAGCTCATGACGGAAGAGCCGGCAGCATGATGGCCCTTGCCGATTCCTTGCGCGCGGTCGATATCGGCGCGGTGCCGGTGGCGACGCCGACCGGGCGCCTGGTCGGCGCCCAGGGGCTGCTGCTGGAATCGGTCGGCTGCCGCCTGCATACGGGCCAGCGCTGCCGCATCGAGACCGTCGACGGCGAGTGGCTCGACGCGCAAGTGGTGGGCTTCCGCGAAAAAGTATCGTACCTGATGCCGTTCAAGAAGGCGACCGGCCTGTCCACCGGCGCGCGCGTGCTGCCCACGCCGGACAAGAGCGATCTGATGATCGGCCCCAGCTGGCTGGGCCGCATGGTCAACGGCCTGGGCGAACCGATCGACGGCCTGGGCCGCCTCGGCGGCGACCAGCCCTTGTCGACCACCCCGCCGCGCGTCAATCCCCTGAAGAAGGCGCCGGTCGAGGAACCGCTCGACGTCGGCGTGCGCGCCATCAATTCGATGCTCACCATCGGCAAGGGCCAGCGCGTCGGCCTGATGGCCGGTTCCGGGGTCGGCAAGTCGGTGCTGCTGGGCCTGATCACGCGCCAGACCGTGGCCGACGTGATCGTGGTCGGCCTGATCGGCGAACGTAACCGCGAGGTGCGCGAATTCGTCGAGCGCTCGCTCGGCCCCGACGGCCTGAAACGCGCCGTCCTGGTGGTGGCGCCGGCCGACGAAAGCCCGCTGATGCGGGTGATGGCGACCGAGATGTGCCATGCGGTCGCCGCCCATTTCCGCGACCGCGGCCAGAACGTGCTGCTGCTGTGCGATTCGCTGACCCGCTACGCGATGGCGCTGCGCGAAGTGGCGCTGTCGCTGGGCGAGCCGCCGGCCACGCGCGGCTATCCGCCGTCGGTGTTCTCGAACATGCCGCAACTGGTCGAATCGGCCGGCAATGGTGAACAAGCCCGAGGCAGCATGAGCGCCATTTATACGGTGCTGGCCGAAGGCGACGACCAGCAGGACCCGGTGGTCGACTCGGCGCGCGCCATCCTCGACGGCCACATCGTGCTCACGCGCGAGCTGGCCGAGCGCGGCCACTATCCGGCGATCGACGTCGCCCAGTCGATCTCGCGCTGCATGGCGCAGGTGGTGCCGCAGGAACACGCGCTGGCCGCGCGCAAGCTGAAGGCCGCGATGGCGCGCCATGCGCGCGTGCGCGACCTGATCCCGCTCGGCGCCTATGTGCCGGGCGCCGATCCCGAAACCGACCGCGCGGTGCAGCTGCAGCCGCAGATCGAAGCCTTCCTGTGCCAGGGAACGCGCGAGGAAGCCCCCATGGATGGCTGTGTCGATGCCCTGAAAGCGATGATGGAATGAAGCGAGAACACACGATCCGCAGCATCGGCACCCTGGTGCAACTGCGTACGACCCAGGTCGACCGCCTGCAGGCCGACCTGGCGAGCCAGGAAGCGACCCGGCTGCGCTACCAGAACAACCTGGAGCGGCTGAACGCGCTGGCCGAAGGCAGCGGCGCCTCGGGCAATGCGCGTGGCGCCAGCGGCGCCAGCAGCGCCGCACCGCTGCTGTCGCCGGCGCTGGCCCTGAACTGCGGCGCCTACAAGCAGGGCGTGCTGGCGCTGGCCGACAGCCACCGCACCGACCTGTCGCTGCACGAGGCGAATATGGCGGTGGCGCAGGGCCGCCTGAAGGATGCCTGGGTCCGGCGCGAGCTGCTGGGCAAGGTGCTGGTGCGCGAGCAGGATGCGCATGCGGCGGACAAGGAACGCGCCACCAGAAAGCGCGAAGACGATATCGCCACCCAAGCATGGATGGCCGGAAAAACGGGCGGCCAGGCCGCGGCTTGAGCCAAGCAGACGAATAAACCAAGGAGCAATTCATGGCAACAGCAATCAACGCCCCAACCTACGATCCGATTCCGACCGCGAACGACCTGGCCGACAAGTACATCGCATCGCGCCAGCAAATCCTGAACAACCAGACCAAGGCGGCGACCGCCACCGAGAAGGCCCTGAGCGAGCTCAATTCGGCGCTGTCCGCATTCCAGAGCAGCCTGTCCTCGCTCACCGGCCTGAACAAAACCATGTATGCGCAGTCGGCGGCCTTCAGCGATACCACGCTGGGCAGCGCCACCGCCTCCAGCACCGCCGCCCCGGGCACCTATGCATTCTTCGTCAAGCAGCTGGCGGCCGTCAGCCAGGTGTCGTACTCCGGCCTGACCGACAATGCCGGCGTCAGCGGCAAGCTGACCGTGAACATGGGCGGCGCGGCCGCCTTCGAAGTGAATATGGCGACCGCCGATGCCGACGGCAACGGCACCCTCTCCACGCGCGAACTGGCCGCGGCGATCAATGCCGCCGCCGGCAACGACGGCAAGATCACCGCGTCGGTGATCAACACCGGCGGCACCGCCGAGCTGGTGCTGACCTCGAAGGACACCGGCGCCAATACCGCGATCACGCTCGACACCAGCCTGGTCACGGGCGGCTCGAGCCTGGCCGCCGCGAACGCCGATCCGGCGCGCCGCCGCGTGCTGTCGCAGGCGCAGGACGCCGAGATCCGCGTCGGTTCCGAGAACGGCACCGCGATCGTCCAGGCCAGCAATACCTTCACCGCCATCGACGGCGTCAAGATGACCTTCACCAAGGTCCAGGCCAGCGGCGCCAGCCCGTTCACGCTGACCGTCGGCCAGGACGACAAGACCACCACCGACAACGTCAAGGCCTTCATCGAAGCCTTCAACAAGCTCCGGAACGTGCTTGCGACGCTGACCAAGCCCGGCGACAAGGCCAATGAAATCGCCGGCGGCGCCTTTTCCCACGATGGCGGCGTGCGCGCGCTGAACGACCGCCTGACCGCCCTGCTGCGTCCGGACGGCCCTGATTCGCTGGCCAACTACGGCATCGTCGCCACCCGCAGCGGCACCCTGGAACTGGACGAGGACCGCCTGCTCGCCCAGCTGGCGCGCAATCCAGCCGGCCTCGACGCCGTGATCGGCTCGACCGCCGCGGCGTCGCCGACCGGCGTCGCCGGCGCCCTCGACAAGTACGTGAAAACCTGGAGCAACGGCGTCAACGGCCAGATCAAGCTGCGGCGCGAACAGACCAGCACCCTGCAGACCAGGCTGGCCGACCGCCAGGCCAAGCTCAACGACCAGCACAAGGCCGCCTACGACCGCTACCTGAAACAGTTCACGCAGCTGCAGACCATGCAGAACCAGATGAACCATAACGTGACCTTGTTCGACGCCCTGTTCGGCAACGACAAGGACTGAAGAAAGCCCACTATGTCCTATCAGGAAGCCTACGGCAGCTACCACGCCGTCAACCTGGACGCGCAGACCTCGCGCGCCTCGCCGGTCGAGCTGGTGCTGCTGCTCACCGACGGCCTGCTCGACGAGCTGGCGCGCGCACGCGCCCACATCGTCGGACGCCGCTACGAAGCCAAGGCCAAGAGCATCGACAAATGCGTCGAGATCATCAACGGCCTGTCGAGCTCGCTCGACTTCGAGAGCGGCGGCGAGACCGTCGCCAACCTGGCGACCATCTACGAGTTCTGCGCCACCCGCCTGCACGGGGCCAGCATCAAGCTCGATCCGGTGATGATCGACGAAGTGGTGCAGATCCTGACCACCATCCGCCAGGGCTGGAAAGGCGTACAGGAACGCAATGGATAGGACGCCCGCCATCGAGCGCCTGACGGCGCGCCTGCGCGACGCCGGCGCACGCGCCGACTGGGACCTGCTGGAACTGGCCGTGCGCGAGCTCGTGCCCCAGCTCCAGGCGCTGGCCGCGCGCGGCGGCTGGAGCGCGCGCGAACGCGCGGCCCTGGCCAGCCTGCGCGCAGCCCACGATGGGGCGGCCCAGGCCAGCGCCGAGGCCGCCGCCGGCCTGCAGGAACTGATGGACGATTTGCACGACAACCAGGAAGGCCGCATGGCCTATGCCCTCGCGGGCGAACTCGAACCGGGCAGCATCACACAATGAATTTCTCCATGAATAGCGCGATGAACGCCATGAATGCGGTCGGCAATACCGCCGCCAGGGCCGCCGCCAACGGCGCCCCGCTCGATGCGGCTGCGGCGCCCACGGACGCGGCAGCACCGGCGACGGACGCGGTCCTGCCGCAGCCGGCCGCCCAGGTGCTGCCGTTCCAGCACTGGATCGCGGTCGACGGCGCCCTGCCGGCGCTGGACGCGGCCGCGCCTGGCGACGCCACCGCGCCCGAGGCCACGCCCGACGACAGCGCGACCGAGCAGGCCGACGACGTCCTCGTCGCCGAGCAGGCCGTGGTCATCGACGCTGCGCTGGCCGCGATGACGCCGCAAGTCGCGCCGGCCGCGCTGCCGGCCATGATGATGGCGATGCCGGGCGCCAGGCCGGCCGCCAACGACGGCACCGCACCGGTCACGGCGGCCACCGCCCCCGCCGCTGCCGCCGTTACCGATACGGTCGCGGCGCCCGAGGCCCAGCCGGCGGTCGCCGCCCGCGCCGCGCCGGAAGCGCCGGTCGCGCCGCTGGCAGCCGCACCGGCAGCTCCGGCCG
>NZ_JAXCWH010000017.1:0-38704 GCF_034045165.1 Massilia sp. CFBP9026 | reverse complement strand
GCCTGCTCTCTTGTATCAAACATCTTCAGCGAATGATGTATTTGTGCGTCATCCATAGTATTTGAGAAGCTGGTTAGTGGAACGTCTGGTCCTGGCCGATTGCGGGCTTGGCATGTGGTCCGCTGACGACCCAAAGCAGACGCTCATAGATGCGGTCACCCATCGACAAAGCAGCTACCCAGGAATGCGTTTCATCGCGACCGTCTGCCGACTCGTTGCAACACCCCCGGCTAGACGCTCAGCAAAAAAATTCTGGAGACATTCTGGTGGCGTTACGATAAAGCCGACCTTGCCATAGAAGTTCGTTAGGTGCACGATATGTTCAACGAGGAGCCAGGCAGGATGCTTGCCGTGCTGCTGCGCCATGCGCGCCCGCTGGCCGAGATGGCCGGCGACGTGGAGCCCGGGCCACAGGAAGCCGTGCTTGCGCATTCAGCCGCGCCCTGATGCGCGGCCGGCGACGCCGGCATTCAACGGTGCATCACTCGCATTTTGTCGTCGGCCTGGCCTCGACATCCAGCAAGGCCACCTGGCCCTGCTCGTCCTGGCGGATTTCCTGGACCGACGCCAGGCACTGGTCCGACCTGAACTTGAGCGCGATCTCGTAGTCCTTGCCTGCCTCGGGGGTGAAGGTGCCGCCCAAGTTGCGGCACGTGAAACGGCTGCCGGTCGGCACCGACTGGAAGAACATCGAGACCGTTAGAGGCTGGCCGGCCGCGACCTCGTATTCACGGAAATAGGCCTTTGACACGACGCCGTCACGCTGCGACAGCTCTTGCGTGGTCGGCGTTTCCTTGATGCCGATCGAGGTATTCTTGACGCTGCCCAGGAACGACGAGAAGGCATCGCCGACGCCGCCCGAAACCCTGGTCCTGGCCGCGCTGCCGCCAACGCAGGTGCTGTTCTGGAAAAAGTCGACCGTAGTGCCGTTCTGGCCGAACAGGCGAATGCGCGCCTTTTCGGAGCCCGCCTCCTGCGCCTTGCCGGCCGGAGTGACCGAGGCGGCTGGAGTGGGATTGTCTGCTTCCCGGGCCATGGAGACGCCGGCGGTAACGAATGACAGCATGGACAGGCTGGCCAGGCACGCACGACGCGCGCGGGTACGATATATGTCGTTCATAGCAGTAAACAGGGAAGTGGAAAGGCGATTATATAAAAATATTTTCCAGCAGGAAACAAACATTGCGCTTTTAGAGCGCCGAAGAAAGTCTCTCGACATATCGCCAACAGATGAGCGAGCAGGCAAGCGACAGGAATGCCTGATAGATATCTGCCCTCCGCTCGTACCGGATGCGCAGTCGGCGGAAGCGGTGTAGCCAACTCAAGGTTCGCTCGACGACCCGGTGTCACCGTCCACGCCTTTCGCGCAACTCTACACCGTAGCGCGCGATACGAGCGGCGATGCCCCGACTGCGCAGCCAAGCCCGATGGGCTCTCGAAGCGTACGCTCGGTCAGCATGCAACTTAGGGCGATGACACGACCGCGGTAGGCCGTATCGACAATGACGTGCTGCAGAAGATACCCGCGGCGTCCATCATGGCCGCACATCGCACATCGCACATCGCACATTGCACAACCCGCTACCTTCTCGGCCTTCATACAGAGGAAGCTCATGCCTGGATTACGTGCGAGATAGCGTTCCGTAGCTTTTCGAGAATCGGCATCGCGAATCGACACCCCGGAAGTACACTGCATCAGCGCCATCACATCGTCATAGCGTTCGACCGTGCACACGAAAGCTGAGCAGCTCAGCCAAAACATGTTACCAAATCGATCGTCCGGAAATGGCCGAACCCGGCCCTTTAGCTCAGCATAGCAGGTCGCCTTGGCTGAAAAATCGTAGACTGTCATAAAGGACCGGATCCGACCCGAAGCAGTCGTTAGGAAAGGCTTCTCATGTATAAAAGTACACAAGCGGGATGAGGACGTGGACAAGCGAAAAAGCGATACCAAACCAGTGCCACGCTCTAACAGCGAATGAAGCCTTCAGTGCTGCATGGGCAAAGTAGATCAGCCCAACAGCACAACTGAGTACGGCAATCCCATAGGCAATCAACGACATCATCATTAGTCCAAGAGCATCACCGCTAGCCGGTTGTCCAGCTTCGCGCGCGGCCATTAGATTGACGAAGGTCAAAATGGCAAGCGTGCACGGCAAGCTACCTGCAATCATGCCAACTGCAAAGATCGTCGGCGTCACCTTGTTTCGCACCACTGCTCCTCACCAGATTCGATCACGTCTGCCCGCTCCTGGCCGATTGCGGCCGGACGACACGGCTCAGTGTACCCGGCTGTTGCCTGTAGAGCGACTAGAGGTTTTTGTCAGGCCTTCTCAACCGTCTCGCGCGATTCCGGCGCCGGTTGCGCCGGCAGCAGCAAGGCCAGTTCGGCCACTGTCCTGAACACCGCCGGCGTAAGCGCCTGCGCCGCCGCTTCGGCGTTCGCGATCATGGCGTGGCTGGCCCCGGCCGGCAGGCGGTCGCGGTACTGCCAGCGCAGCACCTTCACCCCGGCCTTGTCCAATACCGTTTCCAGTTCCGGCTGCAGCCAGCGCAGGCGCGTCAGCGCGCGCGCATCGGGTGCGCAGATCTCGATCGACACCCCCTGCGGCAGCGGCTCGACCTGGATCACCACCACCGAGCCGTCGGCCAGCTGCAGCTCGAGGCGCAGCGCGGCGCGCGGGCGGCGCCGGCGGCCGGGCGGCTGGTCCGCGTCCTCGGCCACGACTTCCAGGTGCTGGGCCGGGCTGCCATGGGCGTGCACCGTGAAGCGCCAGGCGTCCTGGTGCGCGGCCAGCAACTCCGGCTGGCGCACTACCTGGCCCTGCTGGGCCGCCATCATCTGGGCCGGCGACAGCTGGCCGGCGCTGGCCGCCAGCGCGCGGCTGGTCAGCTGGCTGCCGTGGTTGCGCACCTGGGCGCGCCAGGCGCGCGCCAGGCCGGCCGCATCCTGGTTCGGGTAGGCCAGTTGGCGCGCCATCAAGACCTGGTCGGGACGCATCGCCGCGCCTTCGGCGCCGCTTTCAGGCGCGGCCTGGGGCGGCGCGCCGGCGGCGTTGGCCAGCGGCTGCGAGAAGGGCAGCGCCGGCGTGTTGGCGCCGCCGGCCAGCAGGGCGGCGGCGGCGGCGGGCGCCACCGCGCCGACCTGCAGCGGTGTCGTGGGCGGCGGAGGAAGCGGAGGAAAGTTGATGCTGGCCATGGTCGATCCCGGTCAGGAATGAAAAAAGGCCAACCGCAGGGCTGGCCTTTGTAGCTTAACCCGGAGTGAGGTCCGGGTGTCAGGCCATTATTGCAGCAGGGACATGACCATCGACGACTGGCTGTTGGCTTGCTTCAGCATCGCGGTCGAGGCTTGCAGCAGCATCTGGTTCGAGGTCATGTTGGCGCTTTCGCTGGCGAAGTCGACGTCCATGATCTGGCCGGTTGCAGCCTTGGTGTTGGTGCTGATGTTGGCCAAGTTGTTGTACACGTGTTCCAGACGGTTGGCGGCAGCGCCCAGGCCCGAACGGACTTTGTTGACCGACGCCAGTGCGTCTTCCAGCGAACCGATGGTGGCGTTGGCCGACGAGGTCAGTTCGGTGCCGGTGGTGGCGGCGCTGTAGTTGGCGCTGACGGCCGACACGTCCGATGCCAGGGTGCTCATGTCGCCCGACAGGTCGATTTCCATGGTTTCGCTCGACGATGCGCCGATCTGGAAGGTCATCGAACCGTCGACGGTGCCGCCGACCAGCAGGGTCGAGCCGCCGAAGGTGGTGTTCTTCAGGACGTTGGCCAGTTCCAGGCCCAGTGCGTCGTATTCCGACTGCATGGCGGTCTTGTCGTCGTCGGTCGACGATGCATCGGCGGCCTGGGTTGCCAGGTCTTTCATGCGGATCAGCATGTTCGAGACTTCGTCCAGCGCGCCTTCGGCGGTCTGCAGCATCGAGGTCGAGTTCGAGGTGTTGCGCATTGCAACGGTCATGCCCGAGGTCTGGGCTTTCAGGCGCGAAGCGATCTGCAGGCCGGCAGCGTCGTCCATTGCCGAGTTGATGCGGTAGCCGGTCGACAGGCGGGTTTGCGAGGTCGACAGGTTTTGTTGGGTTTTCGAGATCGAATTCTGTGCCGACAGGGCGGCGACGTTGGTATGCAGGCTCAGCATTTTTTAAAACTCCTGGTGTGGGGGTGACTGGGTCAATCGAGCGTTTTACTCGATCTCATCAGTACAAGGCGACCAACCCGCCGGCGGCATTAAGTGCCGTACGGAAATTTTTTTCATTTTCTTTTTCGATTTCCGTTGCTGCCCATGACAAGGGGCGCCGCAGCGCCCCTGTTTCCTTGAAAATCAAGGGGTTAGCCGTTCAGGCATGATGCCCGGCGGCGCTCCCGACCACGGTCCGGATCACCTGGGCCACGGTCGCGATGCGTTCGGCGTCCATCGTTTCGCCGGTCGGCAGCACCATCACGCTGGCCGCGACCCGCTCGGTGGCCGGCAGTACCAGGCCGGCGTGCGGGAACAGCGAGCGGTACGGCTCCATCTTGTGGCAGCCCGGCCAGAAGTAGCGCCGCGCCATGATGTGCTCGGCGCGCAGGGCGTCGACGATCGCATCGCGCGTGGCCGCGCACTCCGGGCCCACTTCGGCGATCACGTACTGGTAGTTGTTGCGTTCGTTCGGGTCGTACTCGATCAGCTTCACGCCCGGGATGCCGGCCAGCGCCGCGCGGTAGGCGTCGTGGTTGGCGCGGTTGGCGCCGATCACGCGGTCGATCGCGTCCAGGTTGACCAGGCCCATGGCGGCGGCGATCTCGATCATCTTGCCGTTGGTGCCCGGATGGCTGACCTGGTCCAGGCCCGAGAAACCGAAGTTGCGCATCAGGCGCATGCGATTGGCCAGTTCGTCGTCGTTGGTGACGACTGCACCGCCTTCGAAGCTGTTGAAGAACTTGGTGGCATGGAAGCTGAGCACCTCGCAGTCGCCGAAGTTGCCGATCATGCGGCCGCCATGGCTGCACGAGAAGGCGTGGGCCGAGTCGTACAAGAGCTTCAGTCCGCGTTCGTCGGCCAGCGCCTGCAGCGCCTCGACCGGCGCGGCGCGGCCCCACAGGTGCACGCCGATGATGCCGGTGGTGCGCGGCGTGATCATGCTGCGCACCGCTTCCGGGTCGAGGGTGTGGGTGGCCGGATCGATGTCGGCGAACACCGGCGTGATGCCCTGCCATTGCAGCGCATGGGCGGTGGCCACGAAGGTGTAGGAGGGCACGATGACTTCGCCCTCCATGCCGGTGGCGCGGATCGCGATCTCGAGCGCGATGGTGCCGTTGCACATGGCCACGCAGTGGCGCACCCCGAGGTGGGCCGCCACGCGCGCCTCGAACTCCTGCAGCAGCGGGCCGTCGTTGCTGAGCCAGCGGCGTTCGAAGATCTGGTCCACATAGGCCAGGAAGGCCTGTTTGTCGCCAATGTTCGGGCGCCCGACGTGCAGCAGCTCGTCGAAGGCCGGCGCGGCGCCGTTGATCGCCAGGTCGGCGCTGGTGCGGATCGGCTTCATGCGCTGGCCTCTTCGGTCGCTGCCTGCTCGCCGTTGCCCAGGTCGGACAGGCGCACCCGCAAGGGGCTCGGCGCTTCGCCGTCGCACCAGCGCAGCCACATGCGGCGCAGCGCGGACTCGATGCCGGCCGCGGCCACGCCGGGATAGCCGACCACCGAATTCGTGAAGCGCTCGCGCATGCTGCCGCGCAGCGCCGACAGCGTGCCGCTGTTATCGCGCAAGAAGTTCCCCAGCGCGACGAAGCTGGTGTCGTCGTTGGCCAGGAAAGACGACAGGCCCAGGTGGGCAAGGTAGCACACCGCCGAGTGGCTCGGATTGGTCGGGCCGACCGTGACCAGGGTCGGGATGCCCATCCACAGCGCGTAGCAGATGGTGGTCGAGCCGGAATACGGGAATGGGCTCAGGCACACGTCGACCTCGTGGTGCTGGGCCATGTATTCATAGGTCGGCACGCGCGGACGCACGAGGATGCGCTCGCGCGCGATGCCTTCCTCGGCGAACCAGGCCAGCAGGCCCGTCTCGCTGCCGCCGGACTGGCCGCCCAGCAGCAGCTTCGAATCCGGCACGCCGCGCAGCAGGCTGGCCCACAGCGCGACCGTCGGCCGGCTGATCTTGCTGGCGCGGTGGAAGCTGCCGAAGGTGATGTAGCCGTTGGCGATCGCCGGCAAGGGATTGACGTCCGGCGCCGCGTTCGGCGGCAGGAACGGCGCGCTCAGCGGCAGGCGCACGATTTGCTCGGTGAACTGGTCGTCGTAGCGGCCCTCGGGCAGGTGGAACTGGTCGCTGATGTAGTAATCCATGGCCTGCAGGCCGGTGCTGCCGGCGTAGCCGATCCAGCTGCACTGGATCGGCGCCGGCTTGCACGCGAACAGCGACAGGCGGTTGGACGCCGAGTGGCCGGACAGGTCGACCAGGATGTCGATCGCGTCGGCGCGGATCATCGCCTCGGCGCGCTCGTCGCTCTCGCCCGCGATCGAGCGCCAGTTCGGCATATAGGTGCGCAGGCGTTCGGTGACGGCGTCTTCTTCCTTGCTGTTGCTGTAGACGTAGAACTCGAGCTGGTCGCTGTGGCGCAGCATGCCGAAGATCGGTTCGACGAAGCGGGTGACGGCGTGGTGGCGCAAGTCGGCCGAGACGAAGCCGACCCGCACCTTGCGCGCCGGATTGCGCTCGTTCGGGTGCGGCTTCCAGCCGGCGCGCAGCGGGGTTTCCCACATCTCGCCGAAGGAGAAGTGCTCGCGCCGCAGTTCCTCGCCGTCGAGGGTGGCGTGGCTGAGAATGAACAGCAGGGTGCTGTGGGCGGTGGCCGACGGCGACAGCGTCATCGTGCGGCGCACCAGGCGCAGCGCATCTTCCCAGCGTCCGGCCTCGAAGTAATGGTGGGTCAGCGAGAACAGGGTGGCGATGCGGTCGGGATCGAGTTCGAGGCTGCGTTCGAAGAAGGGACGCGCGTCCGAGGCCCGGCTCATCTGCTGCAGGGTGACGCCGACTTCGCACCAGTGCGCGGCGTTGCCGGGATCCAGCTCGACCGCGCGGCGCAGGCTGGCCTCGGCGGCCTCATTGCGCCTCAGGTCGCGCAGGCACAGGCCCTGGCGCGACAGCGCCTGGACGTTGTCGGGATCGAGTTCGAGCGCGCGCGCGAAGCTGCGCAGCGCGTCGTCGAAGCGGCGCGCGCGGTGCTCGGCCTGGCCACGGTCGATCCAGGCGCCGAGGTGATCCGGCGCGATCTCGGTGACCTGGCGGAAGCCGTCGGCGGCGGCCGCGAAGTCGGACGCCACATGGCGCGCCTGGGCCAGCGCCAGCAGCGACTCGACGTCCTGCGGGGCCAGGTCGACCGCGCGCTGGGCGCTGTCGACCGCGCTTACGAGCTGGCCGGACAGGCGCAGCGCCTCGCTCAGGCCGCGCTGCAGCGCGGCGTCGTTCGGCTGTTTCGCCAGGGCGCGCCGGTAGCTGTCGGCCGCCCCCTGGAAGTCGCCCAGCTCGAACTGCGCCGCCGCCATCACGCCGTGCAGGGCGAACAGCTTGGGATCGAGTGTCAGCGCGCGTTTCTGGATCGGCACCGCTTCGGCGTAGTGTCCGTGTTTTTGCAGCGCCATGCCGAGCAGGGCGTGGGCCTGGGCGTTGCGCGGGCTGGCGCGCACGGCGCGCCGGCGCTGCTCGATTTCCTGGGCTGGACTGGAGAAGGTGGGTTTGTTCATGACAGGACTCTATCGTTGTGCCGGGCCGGCTTCGCACAGCAGGAAGATGCTGGAGCACAGGTCCGGGTATTGCTGGCCGAGGGCGTAGCAGCCGTCCAGGTAGGCCGGCGAGATGATGTCGGTCTGCAGCAGGCGGTCCCACTGGAAGTTGGCCAGGGCCTTGAAGAAGATGCCGGAGCGGTGGCGCACCGCCAGGCCGGCGGCGACGGCGTCGCGCTCGAGTGTGTCGAGGCTGTAGGTGATGCGGTGGCCGTGTTCGGCCTCGGCCGGCGTGACGGCGGCGTTGTGGGTAATCAGGCCCATCTTGACCGCGATCTGGCGCGATGGCGCATTGGCGTTGGGGCAGACCAGGAACAGGCGGCCGCCCGGCGCCAGCCATTCGTCGTTGATCCGGCGCAGCAGGCCGACCGGATCGTCCAGGTGTTCGAGCACATGGGTCAGGACGATATTGTCGTAGCGGCGCGGCATCGTCACGTCCTCGAACCGGGCGTGGACCAGCTCGGCGCGCGCGCCGACCACGGCGCGCGCTTCGACCAGCGCCTCGCTCGAGGCCTCGACGCAGGTGACGTCGTCGAAGTGATCGAGCAGGCGGCGCGTCAGCGCGCCCTGGAAGCAGCCCAGTTCCAGCAGGCTGCCGGGCCGGAAGAACGGCACGAAGCTGCGGATGAAATAGGGGTGCATGACGTCGAAGTCGAAGCCGTAGGCGTAGCGGTGGTCGAGGGCGTCCTTGGCCTCGGCGTTGTAGTCGCGGGAGTCGTTCATTGTGGATGCTCCGAAGTGAATGCCAGTTCCATGCGCAGCTCCAGGCCGGATGCGCCGGCCGGCATGAAGCCATGTTTGCGGTACAGCGCCAGCGCCGCGGCGTTGGCGTCGTGGACGGCCAGGGCCGCGCCACGCATGCCGGCCGCCCGGGCGCGCGCCAGCGCCTCGCCCAGCAGGCGGCCGGCGATGCCGCGCCGCGTGTGGCCGGGGGCGACGCTGACGTTCGAAATATAGGCGATGCCGGTGTCGTGGTTATTGCAATAGATCGCCACCAGCCCGGCCAGGGCGCCGCCGTCCCAGGCCTCGACCAGGGTCGCCTGCGCGGCCAGCTTGGCGGCGTAGGCGTCGATGTCCACCCGCGCCGACAGCGGCGGCACGAAGCCGGCGTCGCACGCGCGCAGCAGCCGCGCGACCTGTTCGGCGCTGGCGCTCATCGTTCCAGCAGCGCCAGGCCGAAGCCGTGGCGTCCGAACTCGTTGCCGTTGTAGAGCAGGCAGATCCGGTCGTCGACCTTGAACACATGCGGGTAGCACTGCATGTCGCCGTCCCAGGCGCCAGGCTCGATGGCGAGCGGGATCTGGTCGTCGTCGCGGGTCCAGTTGTGCAGGTCGTCGCTCCAGGCATGGCCGATGCGGTAGCCGCGTCCGGCGTTGGTGCGGAAGTCGGACGATTGGCGGTAGCAGAAGAACATGTGATGGCGGCCGTCGATCTCGGTCACCGTGGGCAGGGCCTGGCTCTCGTCCGGGCCCAGGCGGTCGGCCACGATCTGGCGCGCCTCTTCCTTGGTCCAGTGCACGCCGTCGCCCGAGGTCGCGTGGCCGATCTTGTAGGTGCGGTCGGGTGCCGCGTCGGGAGCGTAACGCTTCCAGCCGGTGCCGAAGATGTACCACATGTGGAATACGCCTTTGATCACTTGCACGAAGCCGTCGCCCACCAGGCATGGCTCGTGCAGCGACTGGGCCAGCACCGGTCCGGCGCCCTCGCGCGCGAAGGTACGCCCGCCATCCGTGCTGACGGCCAGGCCGATCGCGGTGTCGACCGAGACCGACACGCGGCGGTTCCAGCCGGTGGTGTAGGCCCACACCTGGTCGCCATGGCGGACGGGGTTGATGGGGAAGATGCCGTGTTCGTCGAAGGCGCCCAGTTCGCCCAGCGGCAGCACGGCGTGGTCGGCCACGCGCAGGATGCGCTCGAGCCCGCGATCCATGTCGACATACGCGACATGGCTCAGGAACTTGCCGCTGGCGTCGCGCGCACGGGTCGAGAAATAGATGCGCACGTAGTCGTCGCACACCAGCGCCTGCGGCGACTGGGCGAACGACTCGCAGCCGTTCGGCAGCGCATGCTGCGACGGGTCGAAGATCTTGCCGATTTTGTGCCACTTCATCGCATCACTCCAGTTCGCCGTCGAGGACGGCCAGGCCGAAGCCGAAGCGGCCCACGCCGTTGCCGAGGTAGGCCATATAGGTGCGGCCATCGAGCTCGAACACGTGGGGATAGCTGACCATCTCGTCGTCCCAGCCGCTGGCCGAGACGTCGAGGCCGGCTTTCGCATCGTCGCGCGTCCAGGTGACGAGGTCAAGGCTGGACGCATAGCCGATGCGGTAGCCGAACTCCTTGCCCCGGTAGTTGCTGCTGTAGCGGTAGCAGAAGAACATATGGTATTTGCCGTTCGCGTGAATCACGTCCGGGCTGGCCTGGGCTTCGTCCGGCTCGACCCGGCTCTCGATCAGGTCGCGGTTGGCAGGCAGCCAGTGCAGGCCGTCGCCCGACGTGGCCATGCGAATCTTGTAGACCGGTTCGGCGCGGCCGTCGACCAGCTTCCACTTGCGTCCGGCGATGTAGAACAGCTGCCAGCCGCCGTCGAAGCGGCGGATCTTGGGGCCGCTCAGCACGAAGGGTTCATGCTGGGTATAGGACAGCACCGGACCGCGGCCGGCCTTGCTGAAGGTGGCGCCGCCGTCGCTGCTGGTGGCCATGCCGATGGCGACGTTGAAGGGAACGGATTCGCAGCGGGTCCAGCCGGCGTAGTAGGCGCGCACCAGGTCGCCGTCGCGCACCACCGACACCGGATAGGTGCCGAATTCGTCGAACTCTCCCAGGTCGCCCAGCGGCAGGATCGGCTGCTCGGCCACGCGCAGCACGCGGGTGAGGTCGCGCCGGTCGAGATCGACCCAGGCCGAATAACTGACGTACTGGCCGTTGGCGTCCGGACCGGGGCGGCACGAGAAATACACCCGCACGTAGTCGTCGAACACCAGGGTCGCCGGGGCCTGGGCGAACTCGCGCAGCCAGTCGCGGCCGGGCACTTCCTGCGGGGTGAAGACCTTCCCCAGTTTCTTCCAAGTGAACATATCAGAGCAGTTCATAGTGGCCGCGCACCCAGGCGCGCACCGTTTCAAGCGGGTTGAACATCAGGACGTCCACGATCGACAGCCAGGGGATGAAGGGCGCGCCGGATTGCGGGTAGGCCAGCGGACGCGCGCGCAGGAAGTGCAGGTCGATGCCGCACGCGGCAAACTCGGCGTGCGCATACAGTTCGGTGCCGCCGATCGGATTGAGGTAGCTGCGCGCGCCCAGTGCCTGGCACAGCGCCAGCACCTTGTCCTGGGCCGCCAGGCCGTGGTCGATGTCGACCCCGGACGAGACGCGGATCGGGGTGTCGATCGCCAGGTGTGCGCAGCATTGCAGCAGGGCGTGGTGCAGGAAGCGGAACAGGTTCGTCTCGGGACAGGCGGCGATCGCCTCCAGCAGCGGCATGGTCTCGGCATAGTGTGGCGCGTGCCGGTAGGCGCCCTTGAGCTGGGCCAGCCAACGGTGGGGGCCGGGGGCGAGCTCGCGTGCGACCACGTCGAGGTGGTCTGAGGCATTTTTCAGTGGCAACGAAAACATGACGTCCGTGCCATTGCTCAACATGCGGTTGCGATTGATCCAGCCCTTCTTGGTGTACTTGATATTGTCGTAGACGACGAACTCGTCGGCTGCGGCGATCAGCTGGAAGTAACCGATATAGGGCAGGAAGTAGGGTTGCATGATTGCCACAACGGGACGGGCCAGGGCCGTCTGAGCGGCGCCCGGCAGCGGTCCTTCCGCGTTTCCGGATGCGCCGGAAGACGGCGGGGCCTGCTGTTCTGTCATAGGGAAATCATGGGTAGCCACTTATTGATTGTAACGTCTGGACGCTCGTCGCCATATACCTCCAGAGCAAAATATTTCCCGTTGGCAAAATTATATTGTGGCAAATCAGTGGGTCCGAAGCCGCGCGCCACGCGGTTTTGCTCAGGCTCGCCACTTGACCTCAAGTGAGCTTGAGGAATTATAAATGTCCTGTCGCCGCTCGCCGGCTCTCTCCCTCAAGGACACCCACATGAACACACCCCACGACACCCCGCGCCTCGCCCGGCCCGAATTCCAGGCCGAACATGGCGCCATCGAAGCCGACGCCGTCATCGTCGGCGCCGGACCGGTCGGCCTGTTCCAGGTCTTCGAGCTGGGGTTGCTCGACATCAAGGCGCACGTGATCGATTCGCTCGGTGCGGTGGGCGGGCAGTGCATGGAACTGTATCCGGACAAGCCCATCTACGACATCCCGGCCGCGCCCGTGCTCACCGGGCGCGAACTGACCGACAACCTGCTGCGCCAGATCGCGCCGTTCGAACCGGTGTTCCACCTGGGGCAAGAGGTGACGACCCTGCAGCGGCGCGCCGACCGCCGCTTCGACCTCGAGACCTCGCTCGGCGCCCGCTTCATCGCGAAGACGGTCATCATCGCGGCCGGCGTCGGCGCCTTCCAGCCGCGCAAGCTGAAGGTGGCCGGCATCGACCGCTTCGAGGGCAGCCAGCTGTTCTACCGGGTCAAGCACCCCGAACGCTTCCATGGCCGGCAACTGGTGATCTGCGGCGGCGGGGATTCGGCGCTGGACTGGGCGCTCGACTTCGTGGGCAAGGCCGAATCGGTGGTGCTGGTGCACCGCAGCGAGAGCTTGCGCGCCGCCCCGGCCTCGATCGCGAAGATGAAGGCGCTGTGCGAGGCGCAGTCGATGCAGTTCATCGTGGGGCAGGTCACGGGTTTCGACGTCCAGGGTGGCCGGCTGTCCGAAGTGAAGGTGGCGGGCGCCGACGGTGTAACCCGGCGCGTGCCGGTCGACGTCCTGATGGTGTTCTTCGGCCTGCTGCCGATGCTGGGACCGATCGTGGACTGGGGGCTGGACATGGAGATGCGCCAGTTGCGGGTGCGCGATACCGCGACCTTCGAGACCGGCGAGCCGGGTATCTTTGCCGTCGGCGACATCAATACCTATCACGGCAAGAAAAAGCTGATCCTGTCGGGTTTTCATGAGGCGGCGCTGGCGGCCTTCGGCGCGGCGGCCTACGTCTTCCCCGACAGGAAGGTGCATATGTTGTATACGACGACGTCGCCGAAGATCCACAAATTGCTGGGCGTGGAGACACCGGTGTTCGACTGAGCAAAAAAAGTGTGTGTTGGTGCATCCAGTTCGGCGGTGGTGACGTATTTCGAAAGTGGACGCGCAGTGGGCGGCGCAGGATGGCTTTCCGGACCATCGGTCGCCTCGGTCAATCGACCGATACCGTGACGATTTGGCCATCCCTATACTGGATTCACTTACCCAACAACACCCGAAGGAGAACATCATGACCGTCAAACGCCACCTGCGCACCCTTGCCATTGCCGCCGCCCTCGCCACCATCGGCGCCAACGTCCACGCCGCCGACGTCAAGGCGAGCGCCAAACCCTCCGTCGTGATCGTGCACGGCGCATTCGCCGACGGCTCGGACTGGGCCAAGGTCATCCCGCTGCTGCAGGCCAAGGGCGTGAAGGTCACCGCGGTCCAGAACCCGCTGACCTCGCTGGCCGACGACGTCGCCGCCGCCAAGCGCGCGATCGAGACCCAGCCGGGCAAGGTGGTGCTGGTCGGCCACTCCTGGGGCGGCACCGTGATCACCGAGGCCGGCCAGCACGACAAGGTGGGCAGCCTGGTGTACGTGGCGGCATTCGCGCCGGAGGCCGGCAAATCGACCGCCGAAACGGGCGAGGGTTATCCGGCAGCCCCCGGCACCAAGCGTTTCGTTGCTGATAAGGAAGGTTTCCTGAGTCTGCCGGAAGCCGCGATGCGCGAAGACTTCGCCCAGGACGTGCCGGCCGCGCAAGCCGCCGTGATGACCGCGACCCAGGGTCCGATCCAGGCCAAGGCCTTCAGCGACAAGGTGACCAACGCCGCCTGGCAGGGCAAGCCGTCGTGGTTCATCGTCAGCGCCCGCGACCGCATGATCGATCCCGGCCTGCAGCGCGCGATGGCGAAGAAGATCGGCGCCAAGGTCACCGAGTTGCCGGCCAGCCACGTGCCGCAGCAGTCGCGTCCGGCCGACGTCGCCAAGGTGATCCTGGATGCGGTGGCGGCCACCGGCGCCAACTGAGCGCAGGATCAAGCACAGGCAGCTAGCCGAACGAGACGTCGAGCAGGCCTTCGCCGGCCAGCCGCGATGCCTCGTCGACCAGGGCCCGCATCTTGGACTGGTGCTGGCTGCGCATCGGAAAGTAGAGGTAGAGACCGGACGTGGTCGGCACGTAGGGAGCGAGCACCCGCACCAGGCGGCCCTGGCGCAGGTCCTCGGCGATCTCGATGTCCGGCAGGCGGGCGATGCCCATGCCCTGGCGCGCCAGCTCCGCGATCATCCCGGTGTCGTTGGCGCACAGGGCTGCCTCGGTATCGAGCTGGTAGTCGGCGTCACCTTCGTGGTCACGGAAGTTCCACGGCGGCAGGACGCCGGAGGTCGTGAAACGGTAGCGGATGGTGCGGTGCTCCAGCAGTTCGCGCGGGTGACAGGGCAGGCCATGCCGCTCGAAGTAGGCGGGCGAGGCGACGATCGACCAGGACAGCGGACGGCTGAGGCGGATGGCCACCATGTCCTGGGCGATCGCCTGGCCGAGGCGGATGCCGGCATCGAAGCCGGCGGCCACCAGGTCGACCAGGCCGTCGTCGAGCGACAGGTCGAAGCTGATGTCGGGGTGGCTGGCGCGCATGCGCGGCACCAGCACTCCCGCCACCAGGCGTCCGAGGGCGCGCGGGGCGGTCATGCGGATGCGGCCTGCAGGGCGGCGCTGGAATTGTTCCAGTTCCGAGAAAGCGTCCTCGATCTGGCTTACCGCCGGTTTCAGGACGGCGAGCAGGCCGGCGCCGGCGTCGGTGAGCGACACGCTGCGGGTGGTGCGGGTAAACAGCGGCACCCCGTGCTTCGCTTCCAGCGCGCGCACGCCCTTGCTGACCGCCGTGGGGCTGACGTTGAGGCGCCTGGCGGCCAGCGTGAAGCTGCGGTGCTCGGCGACGGCGAGGAAGAGGCGGATCAGTTCAAGAGAACTCACGGGAGTATTTGGACAATTGATTACGAACTTTAGGTTTATTGAGCATATCTTTTTTAGACCTTTTTCACCATAGTGGTGGACTCTACACTGGAAGTACTTACTTTCAAGGAGAAACCAAATGATCAATCTGCCTTCCGCCATTTCGACCTATGTCGAGGCCTCCAACGCGCAGGATGCCCAACGCGTGGCTGCCGCCTTCCTGCCCGACGCCACCGTGCACGACGAAGGTCACCTGCATCGCGGCCGTGCGGACATCGCCGCCTGGGCCGAGGACTCCGCGCGCCGGTACGGCGCCACCATGGTCCCCCTCGGCCTCGACCGTATCGACGGCAAGGACCAGGACTACGCCCTGAGCGCCGAAGTGAGCGGCAACTTCCCTGGCAGCCCGATCACGCTCGCCTTCCACTTCGCCCTGCAGTCCAACGGCATCGCTTCGCTGGAGGTCAAGCCATGAGTAACTATTCCTTCGAAGGCAAACGGGCGCTCGTCACCGGCGGCACCAAGGGCATGGGCGAAGCCATCGTGCGTGCACTGGCCGCGCGCGGCGCGACCGTGATCGCTCCGGCGCGCAAGCTGCCGGACGATCCGGTGGCGTCGGTGCGCTACGTGGAAGCCGACCTGGCCAGCGTCGATGGCGTGCGCCGCCTGGTGGACACCGTCCAGGGCGAGTTCGGCCACCTCGACTTGCTGGTCAATAACGTCGGCGGATCGTCGGCGCCGGGCGGCGGCGCGCTGGCGCTGACCGATGCCATGTGGGACGAAGCGCTCCAGCTCAACCTGATGAGCGCGGTGCGGGTCGACCGCGCCTTCCTGCCGGCGATGGTGGAGCGGGGTGCCGGCGCCATCGTGCACATCACCTCGATCCAGCGCCGCCTGCCCCTGTACGAATCGACGGTCGCCTACGCCGCGGCGAAGGCCGCCCTGGCCAGCTACAGCAAGTCGCTGGCCAATGAATTCGGGCCGCGCGGCATCCGGGTCAACGCCGTCGCCCCCGGCTTCATCGAAACCAAGGCTAGCCATGCGTTCCTCGAGCGCCTGGCGGAGCACGGCGGCGGCGGCATCGAGGCCGCCCGCGAACGGGTGATGGAGTCGCTCGGCGGGATCCCGATCGGACGCCCCGGCAAGCCCGAGGAAGTCGCCGAACTGGTCGCCTTTTTATTGTCGCCGCTGGCGGCCTCGGTCCACGGCGCCGAATTCGTCATCGACGGCGGCACCATTCCCACCGTATGACGTCATGACCCTATGATGTCAACCTAATGAAACCGTTTGCAGGAGGCGCGAGGGCCTCCTGCGGACTTCCTGAAAGATCAACCCCATGAACAAGCCACTATTCCTTTCGCGGGTCGCGCCGTCCTTGCGCGGCGCCGACCTGCCCCTGCTGCTGTCGCTGAACGTGCTGCTCGAGGAGTGCAATGTCACGCGCGCCGCGGCGCGCCTGCATGTGAGCCAGCCGGCGCTGTCGGCCCAGCTGTCGCGCCTGCGCCAGCTGTTCAACGATCCGCTGCTGGTGCCGGCCGAGAGCGGGCGCGGCCTGGCGCCGTCGCCGTTCGCGCTCAAGCTGCACCGCCGGCTGCAGCCCGCGCTGGCGGGACTGAACGCGGCGGTGCGCTTCGACACCGACGAATTCGATCCCGAAAGCGCGGCGCGCACCTTCAATATCGTTGCCAACAACACGGGCGCGGCCGTGATCCTGCCGGGCCTGGCGCAGCGCATGCAGGCGGTCGGCAACAAAGGCTTGCGTCTGACCCTGGCCGCGCCGGCCGAGAGCGACCTGGCGAGCAAGCTCGAAAAAGGGGACGTGGACCTGTGCTTCAGCACGGCCTGCCTGCTGCCGTCGGGCCTCCTGAGCCGCGAGCTGATGACGACGCCCTATGTGATGGTGCAGCGCAAGGGACATCCGCGCGGCAAGATCCCGGTGCCGCTGGGCGAATACTGCAAGCTGGATCACGTGAACGTGGCGCGCGACAGCAATCTGCATGGCTTCATGGACGAACAGCTATACCGGCTCGGCCATTCGCGCCACACGATGATGGTGGTGCGCGACTTCAGCGCCGTCGCGGCGATCGTCGGCCAGAGCGACCTGGTGTGCACCGTGCCAGCCTTCATTGCGCCCTATAACGATTCCTGCGTCGACGTGGTCGACCTGGCGTTTCCCTTCCTGACCTACACGCTGTGCATGGCGTGGCACCCGAGCAGCGACGGCGATCCGGGCTTGCTGTGGCTGCGCACCCAGATGCAGGAAGTCATGGAAGGCAGCCCGCGAGCGTGGGACCAGCGGGGCGCCTGAGCTCCACCCCAGGCCGCGCCTTGACCGGCGGCGCCTTGACGCCACGCCGGCGCGGCGCCGGACGCGGGTCCGACCGCAGATCGACCATCGCGCGCCGGCGCGTCGCCGTCTGTACGTTCGGCTGGACGTCACCGGTTTCCTCCATGCATACGCGCAGCCGTTCCAGGCCGCGCCGCAACCAGCTTTTCGCCGTTCCCAGCGGCACCCCAAGATGGCATGCGATCTCGGCATGCGTCAATTCCTGCCCGAAGGCCAGCGCGATGCTCTGGCGCTGGGCCGGCTCCAGCCGCGCCATTGCCTGTTCCAGGCGCATGCGCGCCACCGCGTCGAAGACCTGGGCCCCAGGGTCGAGGTCGAGACCATCCCTTTGCTCCACTTCGGCCAGCAGCGCCGGATCTTCCTCTGACATCAGCGAGGCGATACCGTTGCGGTTGCTGCGCAGGATGCTGAAGGCGCGGTTCCTGACGATGGCGATCAGCCAGGTCATCGGACTGGCCTGGCCGGGCCGGAAGGATTTCGCATGCAGCCAGATGCTGAGGTAGGCGTCCTGCAGCACGTCTTCCGCCAGGCTCGGCAGCCGCAGCAGGCGCAGGGCCGTGTGATACAGGTAGTCGTGGGTCAGGGCGTGCAATTCCCCGAAGGCCGTGTGGTCTCCGGTTGCCGCGGCGGTGATCAGGCCCGCCAGGTGACTGTGTCGATCGTGTGCAAGGTTCATGGACAGGATCGTGAACGAAACCAAAAGTCACGGCCAATCGTATCTCCTTATGCCAAGCTATCGTATTTAGTTATTCGATAGGGATAACCTAATAAAAGCACAAGTGTCGTTACAATTCGTCAATACAAATTGCCTGACAAGCGAGGGTGGAGGGACGGGGCGAACTGCGCATCCAGGCGCGCAATTCCAACGTAGCTAGACGCATGCCGACGTCAAACCGCCGGGCCGATGGCCCGGCGCGCTGGAGGCGAGCGCCAACCGATCCATTACCCAAGCACGCACATGTTCAACCACACACCGGAAAACCAGCGCCTGGTCAACCTGCTCGCACGCGTCGCACTGCGCGACCAGCAGGCGTTCAAGGAACTCTACGACCTGACCAGCTCTCACCTGTACGGGGTGGCCTTGCGCTATCTGCGCACCGCGTCCACCGCCGAGGAAATCCTGCAGGAAGCCTATATCAACGTCTGGCAGCAGGCCGGGACCTACGCGGCCACCCTGTCGGCCCCCATGACCTGGCTGATCAGCGTGGTGCGCAACAAGGCGCTCGACCACCTGCGCAAGTTCAAGCGCGAGACGGAGACCACCGACTCGGTCGATGCGGGCGCGGAAGGGCAGGTCGAGGCGATCGCCGACCACGCCGATCCGCACGAGCTGTTCAGCGCCGCCACCGAAGCGTTGGTCCTGAAGCGCTGCGTGGCGCAGCTGGACGCGCCGCAGCGCCAGTCGCTGGCGCTCGCCTTCTACGATGGCCTGTCGCATTCCGAGCTGGCCGAGCACCTGCGGGTGCCGCTGGGGACGGCCAAGGCCTGGGTGCGGCGCGGACTCGAGCGGCTCAGGAAATGCATCGAAGCGCAGCAGCAGCCCGCGACCGGGAGGGCGTCGTGAACTACGAACGGCCCGAACTGCTGGACAAGCTGGCTGGCGCCTATGTGCTGGGAACGATGGGCGCGGGCGCACGGCGCCGCTTCACACGCCTGCAGGTCGGGTCGATCGCGGTCCAGCGCGCGGTGGCCGACTGGCACAACCGCCTGGCGCCTCTGTATGGCGCCATCCCTGCAGTCGCGCCGCCGCCCGCCTTGTGGACGCGAATCGCGGGACGCATCCAGCCCGCCGCCGATGCACAGCCGGCGCCGCGGATGCTGGACCGGCTGAGGATATGGCTCAAACCAGTGTTCGGCTTCGCCCTCGTCGCCGTGGTGGCCACCGCCTTCGTCTCGCACAACGCGCACCTGTTCGGCATGCACCATATGTCGGCGGCGCTGCCCGCCAGCTACGTCGGCATCCTGCAGGACGAGGGCGGCAAGAGCCGGCTGACCGTGGGTTCGCACCGGCACGGCGAGACGATGACCATCCGGCTGCTGGCGCCGCTCGCGATCCCGCCGGGGCGGGTGGCGCGCCTATGGGCGCTGCCGGCGCACGGCGCGCCGGTGCCGATCGCGAACGTCGCCAGCGGCGCGAGCGCGCCGATCCAGCTCGGCGCGCCGGCCGAGGAGGTGTTTGCCGGCATCGCGCGGCTGGCGGTGAGCTTCGAGGAAGATCCTGCGGCGGTGCAGCCCACCGGCCCTTATGTATTGAGCGGCCCATGCGTCAGGTTCTGGTGAACGCGCGCCTGGTGATGCAGGCCTGCGGCATGAGCGAGGCCGGCGAGGTACGCACGCGCAACGAAGACCGCTTCGTGGTCGACGAAGCGCTCGGCCTGGCCGCGGTGGCCGACGGCATGGGCGGCCACATGTCGGGCGAGGTCGCCAGCAGCGGCGCGCTGGCGGCGCTGGCCGCCAGCCTCGCCGGGGGCCAGGCGCACTCGCCGCCGATGGGCGATGGTGGAGAGCAGGGCGACCCCGACGCCACCGACCTCGACCTGCGCTGGAACGGCACCGTGCGCCTGCGGCGCGCGGTCGATTGCGCCAATGCGCTGCTGTACGAAGAGAACCGCGCGCGCGGCCATGCCGACGGCGACGGCATGGGCAGCACACTGACCGGCCTGCAGTTCCTGCCGGCGCTGGGCGCGGTGCTCTCGTTCCACGTCGGCGACAGCCGCCTGTACCGCTACCGCGACGGCACACTGGTGCAGCTGACGCGCGACCAGACCGCCTACCAGCTGGCGCTGGAATCGGGCGCGCCCGGCGAGCTGCCGCCACGGAATTTGCTGCTGCAGGCGATCGGCCCGGCGCCCGCCGTCGCGCCCGACTTCGATTACCACGAAGTGCGCGCCGGCGACCTGCTACTGCTGTGCAGCGACGGCCTGCATGGCTGGGTGCCGCACGCCGAGATCGCGGCTTTGCTGCGCCGCGAAGATGCACTGCACGCGGCATGCGAGGGCCTGCTGGGCCTCAGCCGGCGCCACGCCAGCCGCGACAACGTCACGGTGCTGCTGGCGCGCTTCGATGCGGCCGGCGCGAATGACGACGCAAAAAATATGGCGGCGCCCGCGTCCAGTCGATCCGGCCTTGCGTAAGTCTTCCTGAACGACGAGCGCGGGAGCGTGATGACAGCTCCCGCCTCGTTCCAATCAATGGAAGCGCCATGAACGACCTGCAATCGACCTCTCTCTCGAACCTCGCCGCGCCACTCGACGCGCTGCTGCCTTGCGGCGAGAACCTGGAATACGACCCGCAATTCCTGGCGCTCGAAGCGGCGCTGAACGGCAAGCCGGAAGTGCAGTACGGCAGCACGATCACGCCGGCCACGGGCCCGGACTGGAAGACGGCGCGTGCGCTGGCGCTCGAGCTGATGGGGCGCACGCGCGACCTGCGCGTGGCGGTCGGCCTGACGCGCGCGCTGCTCGGGCAGGAAGGCGCGCCCGGGCTCGCGGCAGGACTGGCGCTGCTGGTGGCGCTGCTGTCCGCGCAATGGGAGCAGCTGCATCCGCAGCTCGACGCGGACGACGACAACGACCCGACCCTGCGCCTGAACACACTGGCGGCGCTGGTGGAGGCGGGCGGCATGTTGCGGCAGCTGCGCGACATGCCGCTGGTCGAGGTGCGCGCCATCGGCGCCTTCGGCCTGCGCGATATCGAGGCCGGCGAAGGGGAAGAAATGGGCGATGCAGCCAGGGCTGCGCCGGCAACGATCGCCGCCGCTTTCGGGGCGGCGTCGCAGGACGACCTTGCCGCAACGTGCGCGGCCCTCGATGCCGCCGGCGCCAGTGTCGGTCAGATCGAAGCGACGCTGGCCCGCCATCTGGGCGCCGGCATGGGCATCGACCTCGCGCCGCTTGCCAGCCTGTTGCAACGCGCGGCGGGCCAGGTGCGCCCGCACCTGGCTGCGGCGGCCGCGACGCCCCTGGAAGAAGCGGCCCAGCTGGCGGCTTCCGACGGCGTTGCGGCAGCCGTACGTGCTGATGGCGAGATCGCGGGCCGCGCCGACGTGGTGCGGCTGCTGGAGCGCATCTGCGCCTGGTATGCGCGCGCCGAACCGTCCAGTCCCGTACCGCTGCTGCTGCAGCGGGCCAGGGGCCTGGTCGAGATGAATTTCACCGAATTGATGGAGGAGCTCGCCCCCGATGGATTGAACCAGCTGGCGCAGATCAGCGGTATCCGGGGCGATTCATGAACACGTACCACACTTAACGGAGTCTTATCGTGGCTAAAGAAAGCAGTCAGAAGTTCATCGCGCGCAACCGTGCGCCGCGGGTGCAGATCGAGTACGACGTCGAAGTCTATGGCGCCGAGAAGAAGGTGCAGCTGCCCTTCGTGATGGGCGTGTTCTCCGACCTGTCGGGCACGCCGGCCGAAGCGCTGCCGCCGGTGGCCGAGCGCAAATTCCTGGAGATCGACGTCGACAACTTCGACGACCGCCTCAAGTCGATGAAGCCGCGCGTGGTGACGACGGTGCCCAACACCCTCACCGGCGAGGGCAATATGGCGATCGAGATGACCTTCGAGAGCCTGGACGACTTCACGCCTGGCGCGATCGCGCGCAAGGTCGATTCGCTGCGCACCATGCTGGAAGCGCGCAGCCAGTTGGTCAACCTGATGACCTATATGGACGGCAAGACCGGCGCCGAAGAGCTGATGGCGAAACTGATGGGCGATCCGGCCCTGATGCAGGTGCTGGCTGCCGCGCCCAAGCCGGACGACGCAGCCGACCAACCGCCACAAGGATAGACGATGGCCAATGCAACCGACGAATTGAATCAACCCGTGAATCAACCCGCGCTGGAGGGTACGCTCGCCGCGAACGACTTCGCGAGCCTGCTGCAGCAGGAATTCAAGCCGCGCACCGACAAGGCGCGCGATGCGGTCGAAAACGCCGTGCGCACGCTGGCCCAGCAGGCCTTGCAGGACGCCACGGTCGTCGGCGGCGACGTGCTGGCCACGATCGAGGGCCTGATCGCCGGGATCGACAAGAAACTGACCGAACAGATCAACCACATCCTGCATGACAGCAAATTCCAGGCGGTGGAAAGCGCCTGGCGCGGCCTGCACCACCTGGTCAGCAATACCGAGACCGACGAGATGCTCAAGATCCGTGTGATGAACATCTCGAAGCATGAATTGCACAGGACGCTGCGCAAGTACAAGGGCGTGGCCTGGGACCAGAGCCCGGTGTTCAAGAAGCTGTACGAGGAAGAATACGGCCAGTTCGGCGGCGAGCCGTATGGCGCCTTCGTGGCCGACTACTACTTCAGCAACAGCGCGCCCGACGTCGAGCTGCTCACCCAGATGGCGCAGGTGTCTGCGGCCGCCCATGCACCGTTGATCAGCGCCGCCGATCCGAGCGTGATGCTGATGGACTCGTGGCAGGAGCTGGCCAATCCGCGCGATCTGACCAAACTGTTCCAGACCCCGGAGCACGCCGCCTGGCGCTCTTTCCGCGAATCCGAGGATTCGCGTTACGTCGGCCTGGCGATGCCGCGCTTCCTGGCGCGCGCGCCGTATGGCGCCAAGACCAACCCGGTCGAGGAATTCGATTTCGAAGAGACCACCGATGCGGCGGGTGCGCGCGACTTCACCTGGGCCAATGCGGCCTACGCGATGGCGGTGAACATCAACCGCTCGTTCAAGCAATACGGCTGGTGCTCGCGGATCCGCGGCATCGAATCGGGCGGCGCGGTCGAGAACCTGCCGGTGTACACCTTCCCGACCGACGACGGCGGGGTCGACATGACCTGTCCGACCGAGATCGCGATCAGCGACCGGCGCGAGGCCGAACTGGCCAAGAACGGCTTCATGCCGCTGGTGCACAAGAAGAACAGCGACCTGGCCGCCTTCATCGGCGCGCAGTCGATGCACAAGCCGGCCGAGTACGACGACCCGGACGCCACCGCCAACGCCAATCTCGCCGCGCGCCTGCCTTACCTGTTCGCGACTTGCCGCTTCGCCCACTACCTCAAGTGCATCGTGCGCGACAAGATCGGCTCGTTCAAGGAGCGCGACGACATGGAGCGCTGGCTGACGCGCTGGATCATGCAGTACGTCGATGGCGACCCGGCCACGTCCAGCGAAGCGACCAAGGCCAGGAAGCCGCTGGCCGCGGCCGAGGTGTCGCTGCAGGCGGTCGAGGACAACCCGGGCTACTACAACGCGCAGTTCTTCCTGCGCCCGCACTACCAGCTGGAAGGCCTGACCGTGTCGCTGCGCCTGGTCTCGAAGCTGCCGTCGGCCAAGGCCTGACCGTCGCAATTAATTACGCATTCAACCCCGCCGGCGCCGCGCGCGCCGGCATCACAGGAGAAACGACATGGCAGTAGATATGTTCATCAATATGGGCGGCTCGATCAAGGGCGAGTCGATCGACAAGGACCAGGGCCCGAAAGGCGACATCGACGTGCTGGCCTGGAGCTGGGGCATGAGCCAGTCGGGCACCACCCACATGGGCGGTGGCGGCGGTTCGGGCAAGGCCAGTTTCCAGGACCTGTCGTTCACCAAGTACGTCGACAGCGCGACCAATGCGCTGATGGTCGCACTGGCGAAAGGCACCCACATCGACAAGGCCGAGCTGATGGTGCGCAAGGCCGGTGAAGGCCAGAACAAATACATCTTCATCACTATGGAACAGGTGCTGGTGACCTCGATTTCCACCGGCGGCAGCGGTGGCGAAGACCGCCTGACCGAGAACGTCACGCTGAACTTCGCCAAGGTGAAGTTCGCTTACACCCCGCAGAATGCCAAGGGCACCGTCGCCGGCGACAAGACCTTTGCCTACGACATCGCCGGCAACGCCGAGGCATAAGCGAAGATGGCCGAACTGGCGCCACGCGAGCGCTTGCAGCCTTCGCTGCTGGACCGCCTCACCGACCACGAGCCCGACAAGACGGTCGAGGCGCGCGAGCGCCGCGTCCTGTCCGAGCGCGGCTTGCGCGAGGGCGTGCTGCGCGACCTGGCGTGGCTCCTCAATACCACCAACCTGGCGTCGACCGGAGAGCTGCCACGCCTGCCGCACCTGGCCGGCTCGGTGCTCAACTACGGTTTGCCGGCGATCTCGGGCGTGTCGCTGGCGAATATGGCGCGGGCCGATCTCGAACGGTCCATCCGCCAGGCCATCTGGGATTTCGAGCCGCGCCTGATCCGCTCCTCGGTCTCGGTCAGGGCCATGGCCGCGCAGGGTGCGATCAGCAAGATCGTGTTCGACATCGAGGCCGACCTGTGGGCCCAGCCCTATCCCGAACGCCTGTACCTCAAGACGGAGCTCGATCTCGACCTGGGACAGCTCAGCCTCGTCGACGGTGGAGCGGCACGCCCATGAGCAATCCACGCCTGCTGCGCTACTACAGCCAGGAATTGCAGCATCTGCGCGAGATGGGCGGCGAGTTCGCAGCCGAGTATCCCAAGATCGCTGGCCGCCTGGGCCTGGAAGGCTTCGACTGCGCCGATCCCTATGTCGAGCGCCTGCTGGAAGGCTTCGCCTTCATGGCGGCGCGCGTGCAGATGAAGATCGACGCCGAATTCCCGCGCTTCACCCAGCACCTGTCCGAGCTGGTCTATCCGCACTTCCTGGCGCCGACGCCGTCGATGGCGATCGTGCAGCTGCAGCCCGACCTCGCCGACCCGGCGCTGGACGCAGGCTACCGCGTGGCGCGTGGCGCGGCCCTGCGCAGCGTGCTGGGCAAGGACGACGCCACCGCCTGCGAATACCGTACCGCGCACGATGTCACCTTGTGGCCGGTCGAACTGGTCGAGGCGCGCTTCTTCACCCATGCCGGCAGCATCGAGGGCGTCGACGTCCGCCAGCCGCCGCATGTGAAGGCCGGCTTGCGCCTGCGCCTGCGCACCACCAACGACGCGCCGTTCAGCGCGCTCGCGCTGGACCGCCTGGCGCTGCACCTGCGCGGCGGCGACGACCTGCCGGTGCGGATCTACGAAAAGCTGCTGGGCGCGGTCGAGGGCGTGCTGGTGCTGCCGGGCAGCCGCCCGGGCAAGCACCTGCGCCTGCCGAAAACGGCGCTGCGGCCGCGCGGCTTCGACGAGGACGACGCGCTGCTGCCCAGCGGCCAGCGCAGCTTTCAGGGCTATCGCCTGTTGCAGGAATACTTCGCGTTCGCGCAACGCTTCCTGTTCGTCGAGCTGTGCGGCCTGGGCCCGGCAATCAAGGCCTGCGCCGAACACGAGATCGAGATCGTGGTGCTGCTGGCGCAGGGCGACGCCCAGCTCGAGCAGGTCCTGGACGCCAGCCATATCGCGCTCAACTGCACGCCGGCGGTGAACCTGTTCCGGCGCCGCGCCGACCGCATCGACCTGGATACCGACTGCGCCGAATACCACGTGCTGGCCGACCGCACGCGGCCCATGGATTTCGAGGTGCACCAGGTCGAGAGTGTCATCGGCTACGGCAGCGGCGCGGCCGCCGAGCAGGCGTTCCAGCCCATGTACACGGCGCGCGACCTCGACACCGCCAGCCTGCCGGAGCAGGCCCGGGAGCAGGCCTACTACCAGGTCCGGCGCGAGCCGCGCGCTTTGTCGCAGCAGCAGCGCCGGCGCGGACCGCGCTCGTCCTACGTCGGCAGCGAGACGTATATCTCGCTGGTGGACGCGCGCGCAGCGCCCTATCGCCACGACCTGCGCCAGCTCGGCCTGGTGCTGTGGTGTACCAACCGCGACCTGCCGCTGTCGATGCCGCTGGGCCTGGGCAAGACCGATTTCATCCTGGAGCAGGGCGGACCGGTGCGGGCGGTGCGGGTGCTGGGCGGGCCGAGCCAACCGTTCCCCTCGTTCGCCGAGGGCGGCGTGGCCTGGCGCCTGATCAACCAGCTGTCGCTCAACTACCTGTCGCTGGTCGATACCGACGCGGAGCAGGGCGCCAGAGCCCTGCGCGAACTGCTGGCGCTGTACTGCCATCCATTGGACTTGAGCAGCCAGCGCCAGGTCGATGGCGTGCGCTCGGTGTCCGCGCGCCGGGTGACGCGGCGCCTGGCCGGCCCCGGTCCGATCGCCTTCGGGCGTGGCCTGGAAATTACGGTCACCATGGACGCCGCCGCGTTCGAGGGCGCCGGCGCCTTCGTGCTGGGCGCGGTGCTGAGCCATTTCTTTGCCCAGTACGTGTCGATCAACGCTTTCACCGAAACCGTGGTGCGCACGGTCAGCCGCGGCGAAATCATGCGCTGGCCGGCGAGGGGAGGCGCATGCGCGATCCTGTAGCTACCCAAGACCGCATCGAAGAGGCCGGCGCCGGCATGGATTTCTACCAGGCCCTGCGCCTCTTGGAGAACGCCTATCCCGACCAGCCGCGCATCGGCGCCTCGCTGCGCCCGCGTGACGATGCCGTGCGCTTCGGCCAGGATCCGTCGCTCGGCTTCGAGCCCGGTGCACTGGCCGGCGTCACGCGGGGCCCGGACGACAAGCGTCTGCGCCTGACGGTGAACTTCACGGGCCTGCTCGGCGCCAACGGGCCGCTACCGCTGCACCTGACGGAGTATGCGCGCGAGCGCATGCGCAACCACCGCGACCCGACGCTGGTCGCCTTCCTCGATGTGTTCCATCACCGGATGGTGTCGCTGTTCTACCGCGCCCGCGCCAGTGCCGATCCGGCGACCAGCCTGGATCGGCCAGGCAGCGACCGCTTCGGCGACTACGTCGGCAGCCTGTTCGGCATCGGCACGCCGGCGCTGCGTGGACGCGACGAGATCGGCGACTTCGCCAAGCTGCACTTCGCCGGCCTGATGGCCAATGCGCGCCGCCCGGCATCCGGCCTGGTGGCGATCCTGCAGGCCTACTTCAGGGCGCCGGTCGAACTGGAGCAGTTCGTCGGCCACTGGATGCCGATCCCGCCCGAGGGCCAGAGCCGCATGGGCGCGCAGGACCGCGGCAACCGCCTCGGCGCGTCCACGGTGCTGGGCACCCGGGTCTGGGACCGTCAGCACAAGTTCCGCCTGGTGATTGGCCCGCTCGACTATGCCGCCTACCGGCGCATGCTACCGGGCGGCGCCAGCCTGCGCCGCCTGGTCGACTGGGTGAACGCCTATGCCGGCCTGGCGCTCGACTGGGACCTGCGCCTGGTGCTCAGGCGCGAAGAAGTGCCGCGCCTGGCGCTGGGCGGCAGGCAGCTCGGCTGGAACACCTGGCTCGCCAGCGGCCCGGCCGCGCGCGACGCCCGCCAGCTCCTGATCAATCCAGCCCACGCGGGCTGAATCACGAAACAAACGAAAGAAACGAATATGGCCGAAATCAGTCGTGTCGCGCTGTTTGGAAAACTCAATGCCCTGTGCTACCGCGCGATCGAAGGCAGCACGGTGTTCTGCAAGTTGCGTGGCAATCCCTATGTCGAGATGGTGCACTGGCTGCACCAGATCCTGCAGTTGCAGGATTCCGACGTGCACCGCCTGGTGCGCCATTATGAACTCGACGCCGCCGTGCTGGCGCGCGACCTGACGGCGGCGCTCGACCGCCTGCCGCGCGGCGCGACGTCGGTCACCGACCTGTCGTCGCAGCTGGAAGAGACGGTCGAGCGGGCCTGGGTGTATGCCACGCTGATGTTCGGCGAATCCCAGGTAAGGAGCGGCCACCTGCTGTTCGGCATGCTCAAGACGGCGAACCTGCGCAACGCGCTGTATGCGGTGAGCCGCCAGTTCGAACGCATCAAGGCCGAGGATTTGTCGGAACGTTTTTCGGATCTGCTCAGGGAATCGCCGGAGGCGAAGCTGGCCGCCAGCGACGGCTTCCAGGCATCAGGTGCGCCGGGAGAGGAGACAGGCGCGCTGGCGCCGGCCCAGATGGGCAGGCAAGAGGCGCTCAAGAAATTCACGACCGACCTGACCGAGCAGGCCAGGAGCGGCAAGATGGACCCGATCGTCGGGCGCGACGACGAGATCCGGCAGATGGTCGACATCCTGATGCGGCGCCGCCAGAACAACCCGATCATGATCGGCGAGGCCGGCGTCGGCAAGACCGCCGTGGTCGAGGGCTTCGCCCAGCGCATCGCGCGCGGCGACGTGCCCCCGAGCCTGAAGGAGGTGCGGCTGCTGGCGCTGGACGTCGGCCTGTTGCAGGCCGGCGCCAGCATGAAGGGCGAGTTCGAGCAGCGCCTGCGCGCGGTGATCGACGACGTGCAGGCCAGCGAGAAGCCGGTGATCCTGTTCATCGACGAGACCCATACGCTGGTCGGCGCCGGCGGCGCGGCCGGCACCGGCGACGCCGCCAACCTGCTCAAGCCGGCGCTGGCGCGCGGCACCCTGCGCACGATCGGCGCCACCACCTTCGCCGAGTACAAGAAGCACATCGAGAAAGACCCGGCGCTCACGCGCCGCTTCCAGAGCATCCAGGTCGACGAGCCAAGCGAAGAGCGTGCGATCCGCATGATGCGCGGCGTGGCCTCGACGATGGAAAAACATCATCAGGTGCAGATCCTGGACGAGGCATTGGAGGCGGCGGTGAAGCTGTCGCACCGCTACATCCCGGCGCGCCAGCTGCCCGATAAATCGGTAAGCCTGCTCGACACCGCCTGTGCGCGCGTGGCCGTGAGCCTGCACGCGACCCCGGCCGAAGTCGACGACAGCCGCAGGCGCATCGAGGCGCTGGAGATCGAGATGGGCATCATCCGGCGCGAAGGAGTGATCGGCATCGAGGTCGCCGCGCGCACCCACGAAGCCGAGGTCGCACTGGGCCTGGAGCACGAGCGACTGGCTGCACTGGAGAGGCGCTGGGCCGGGGAGCGCGAACTGGTCGATGAGCTGCTGGCGCTGCGTGCCCAGCTGCGCGACGGCGCCTTGCCGGTCGAAGGCACCGGTTCGCAACTGGAAGCCACAACGCAGGATGACGAGCGGCGTGAGCTCTTGAAAGCGCGGCTGAAGGTGGTGCAAGCACAGCTGGCTGGGCTCCAGGGCGAAACGCCCCTGATCCTGCCGACCGTCGACTACCAGGCGGTGGCGGCGGTGGTCGGCGACTGGACCGGCATCCCGGTCGGCCGCATGGCCAGGAACGAGATGGAGACGATCCTGGACATCGCCGCCATCCTGGGCCGGCGCGTCATCGGCCAGGACCATGCGATGGAGATGATCGCCCGGCGCATCCAGACCTCGCGCGCGGGGCTGGACAATCCGGACAAGCCGGTGGGCGTGTTCCTGCTGGCCGGGACCTCGGGTGTCGGCAAGACCGAGACCGCGCTGGCGCTGGCCGAGGCGCTGTACGGGGGCGAGCAGAACCTGATCACCATCAACATGAGCGAATTCCAGGAGGCGCATACGGTGTCGACCCTGAAGGGGGCGCCGCCCGGTTATGTCGGCTATGGCGAGGGCGGCGTGCTGACCGAGGCCGTGCGGCGCCGGCCTTATTCCGTGGTGCTGCTGGATGAAGTCGAGAAGGCGCACCCGGACGTGCACGAGATGTTCTTCCAGGTCTTCGACAAGGGCTATATGGAAGATGGCGAGGGGCGTTTCATCGATTTCAAGAACACGCTGATCATCCTGACGACCAATGCCGGGACCGAGGTCATCGCACATCTGTGCCGGGACCCGGGACTGGTGCCGAATCCCGAGCGCATGGCCAGCGCCCTGCGCGCGCCGTTGCTCGAGGCGTTTCCGCCGGCATTGCTGGGGCGGCTGGTGACGATCCCGTATTACCCGCTGTCGGACGGGATGCTCGACCGGATCGCCAGGTTGCAGCTCGACCGCATCAGGAAGCGGATCGAGGCGCGTTATCGGATTTCGTTCGGCTACGACGACGACGTCGTGGACCTGGTGGTGTCGCGTTGCATCGAGAGCGAGTCGGGAGGGCGGATGATCGACGCGATCCTGACCAATACGATGTTGCCCGACTTGTCGCGCGAGTTCCTGATGCGCACGATGCATGGCCAGCCCGTGGCCGGGGTCCGGGTAAGCGCGGCAGGCGGCGTGTTTGCCTACGCGTTCTGACCGTTGCCGGTGCAGCGGGACCATTGCCAGGCGGCGCCGCGCAGCGAGGTACAGCACATTTTCTCTTGAGCGAGCCCGCCTCGATGCAGGAGAGCCAAGCCACAGGACAGATTTACGATGACAGTTTTAAGTATCAATGGGGCCCCACTATTGTTCTCCATGGACGAATTCAACCGGCTGGCGCGCGATGCCGGCGCCGTCTTCGGTAACCGGGTTTTCAAAAGCGAGCTGGAATCCTTGCGTGAACTGCTGACCCGTGCCGTGCCGCCGGTGCAGCCCCAGGAGGTGATCCGTACGATCGACCTCATGCCGCTCGCAAAGCGCCATAAATACCGGCAACTCATTGACTACGTCGCGTTCTATTTTCCGGATCTGATCCACGGCAGCGAGTTGACGCCGATTCCCGATCCACGGACCGGGACCAGCTTCCACACGGAATTCGCATCGATGCAGCCCGGCGACTATGTCGACCTGGTCTATGGACTGGCCCTGGAGCGAGGGTTGGCGCCATACAGTGGCGTGAATGCGCGCTATTGCGACAAATTCAACCGGGCCGCCAATGTCGGGAATGGCGCGGCGTTCGGCCGTGAATGGATCGGGGTCGGCCGACTGGATACGACGGTCGCTTCAGCGACGGCATCGATCACGCAGACCACCGACATACCGGGACTCAAGGAAGGCATCACGCAAGCCAATCGGCGGGTGCATGTGAATGGCCTGATGGCGTCTCGTCTCAGTCCGGTGACGGCGCTGGAAATGGACAGGGGCAGGCTCAGGAAGGACTTGCAAAAGACGCCGTCGCAGATCCAGTCGTGGAACAGCTTGCCTGACGGTAGCAGGCTAATCCAGGATCACCTGTGGGCGCACGCGCGCATGGTCAAGGCTGTGCGCCGGGCCTGCAAAGGAGGCATCGCCATGGTTGCATCGTCGCCCGCTTACCAGGCGGTCAATGCCAAGATCCATTTCGTACTCGATGGCTTGGACGATCTGGGAGCGGTGGCGATGAAACAACCGCTTCCGAACCGCGGGCCGTTTGTCGCTATCACGACGTCCGAATTATTGTTTTGCTACCGCTATTGGCGCGATCCGGTGTTTCCACTATCGGCAGTCGTCAAGTTCTATGTGAACGGAAGCAAGGTGAGAGCGCCCTGGGAGGGTGATTGGAGCCTCAACGATTTCAACGGGCGGGCAGTCGTTTCGAACCAGGAAGCGTGGCTGCGTTATGACCTGGCGCGCAGCATGCGAAGCGTTGCCAAGCCGTTTCCGGCATATCCGTGAAGCCGACCGCGCAAGACCGCCGCGTCGGCCAGCGTCGGGAACGCATCCATCCGCAAGAATGCCACGTATGTCTTCGCGGGAACCTTGCTCGAGATGCGCTTCCAGGTCTCCGACGAGGGCTGTAGGGAAGATGGCGAGGAAAGAACAGACATGGATTATTCGAACAGCACCGGTGTCAAGATCATGACGCCGATCGCCAGCCAGGCCGGGTGCCATTACCAGCCGTTTTCGCAGAAGGTACTGCTGGAAGGGGTCCAGGAAAAAGTGGTGCATCTGGCCGGGCGGCCGGCGAAAGTGGGACGTCTGCAAGACGGCGCGGACGGCGTGTGCTATGGCCTCGCTGTCGCCTGGCTCGAGACGATGCAAAGAAAGGGAGGCGATTTCATCGCCCAGGTGGCCGACCTGGAGTCCTCTTCGCTGTTCTACCGTGCCTACGTGGCGTATCGGCACCAGGATATCTATGGTGCCATCAGCACTTCCGGAACATGGCGGGACGGCGATGTGCACCGGGGCGACTGGAGCGCCGCCGACCCGTTCTTCGGCACCGCTGCAATGACCCAGAACAGTCGCCTTGTCGACGCCGGCAAGGCCCGGTCCTTCGGCCTGTCGCGAGGCGGCATGGATGCGTTCTGCGCCTGGCTGGGCGCTGCGGTCGACAAGCGGTATTTCATGCTGTCGGTTCCGCGCCACGCGATGGCCGCGATTGGATCGCGCTCGGGCAGATACAGTGTCTTCGATCCCAACTGCGGCATCGTCTCGGCGTTGTCGCCACGTACCCTTGCCGGCTGCCTGCATCGCTATTTCAGCGACCCGACGATCAAGTCTCTCTACCAGGGCGCGGACGCGGATTGGTTGACCGCCACGAAGTTCAAGACCTGAGGCCGGCCTGGCCGGCGCACCGCGGCCGGTCAGCTCGGCCGCTGCGACCCGGCCCAGCCAAACTCGACTGCCTGGCAAGCGGTCTTGCCCGCTGAACTGGTGTCGTCCGGACGTGGTCAAGCTGCATTGGAGCCGTCTCTTCTGGTCCGCTGTCGCGGTCAGCAGGAGCTGGATTTGAATCGAATATCAAGTTTGCAAGGAGTGTTCCATGGGTTGGAAGAACTGCATCAAGTGCTCCCGTTATTATTCGGACGATGGGAGCGGCTGTCGTAACACAGCCTGCGCCAGGTATGGCGTCGGCGATGCAAACCAGCAGGCCGCAGCCGCATCTTCTGCGCAGGCATCCTCGTCGACTCCCGCGCCGCTTCAAACCGCATCGACCGCGATTCCTTCTTCGAGTTCGTCCAGTGCGTTCATCGCTTCCGCACCTAAACCTGTTCCGCACGTGTCCGCACCTAAGCCGGTCGTTCATCTGACAGTCGCTCCGCTACCGGCCGTCATTCCACCCGTTGTGGTGCCATCTTCGCACGTTCTCCCTGTCATCAGCAGTGTGTCAGACGACCAGTACGCTCGCTCGGACGGGGCAATCGAGATACGGCAAAAATTACTCGACCTACGTAATAAGTCCATCGCAAACCTGATACCCGATTATCTCGAGCTATTAGGAAAAGGGATTAACAAGACCGTTTATCGCGTGAAAGAAAAACCTTGGGTCGTCGCCGTGATCAGCGCGGGATTTGCAGAGTCCAAGTGGCGGGCAGTCCGGTGCGAGATCGAGCAGTTGCTCGAGTTGCGCAAGCATGGCGTGACAGTGCCTTCCCTGGGGCCGATCACCAGCGTCGACGACGCGCTGATCAACGTCGTGGATGAGAAATCTTTCCCGGCAAAAGCGTTCATCGAACAGCTTATCCCAGGCAATCACGCATTGTGCCGACAAGAAAATCCAGACTATGCGCAGAAATTTGCGAGCGAAATCGAAAGAGTCATTGGTAAAGGGAGAAATCTCGATCCAACCAAATTCAAGAATGCAAAGGCCGACCTCGATGCGCTCGCGGCGTATTTCGCTCGCGGGGAGGATATCCCGGATTTTCAGATCGTTGTCGATACGAATACCGGTCATGTGTACACGATCGACCCGGGCGATCCACACCTCACCGGGTCCGTCATCAACAAGCATCTGGGCTGGATTCGTGAGTGGAGAAAGGTCATTGCCGTGCTCGAACCGAGGTCGGCGGGGCGGGTGCGGATGGCAGCTGAATAATTTCATTTCAAGACGGCGGATGCCAGTCGGTGCATGCACGAGGCTTCGCCCGCCTGTCAGGAACGGTGGAACGGCGCCCGTTGACCTCTACCGGGACGGCGTGGGCTTCCTGTGGTGCGGATGATGCAGCGGCGTGACACCTGCGTGGAGTACACGAGCCCGTTCCACATCGAGCGTGCATCCGTATCGGCGGCTCCTACGTATCTCTTCAACGGCACCTTCTGTCGAAGGGCCGGCCATCCTTGCCAGCACCCCGAATCCGCCATTTCGATTTCCAGCTTCCGCCGCCATGCCCATTCAGTCCACCCAAGCCCGCCGCGAGGTCTCCGTCAAGACCGCCCTCGGCGCCGACGTCCTGCTGTTCAAGCGCATGCACTGCAGCGAAGCGCTGGGCCGCCTATCCGAGTTCCGCATCGAGCTGGCTTCGGAGCGCGGCGACATCCGCATCGCCGACGTCCTCGGTACGGATCTCACCGTCAGCATCGACCTGCCCAAGGGCGGCCAGCGCCACTTCCATGGCATCGTCACGCATTTCTCCTACCAGGGCTGGCGCGACGACAAGCCGTCCTACCAGGCGGTCGTGCATCCGGCCCTGTGGCTACTCACGCGTTCCACCAACTGCCGCATCTTCCAGGACAAAAGCGCGCTCGACATCGTCAAGGCGGTGGTGGCCGACTACGGCGGCCTGGTCTCGCTCAAGGACGGCCTGCTCGCATCCACGCCGGCGCCGCGCACCTATTGCGTGCAATACCGGGAGACCGACTTCAACTTCGTCTGCCGCCTGCTGGAAGAAGAAGGCATCTATTTCTACTTCACGCACCAGGACGGCGCCCACACGATGGTGCTGGCCGACGGCTATGGCGCGCACCAGACGGTGGGCGGCTACGAGACCATCGTGTTTCGCGACGAGGAGCAGTGGCGCGATCCGCTCAAGGAGACGGTGACGCGCTTTGCACCAGGCGGCCAGATCCAGCCCAGCATCGTGACCCTCAACGACTTCGATTTCGAAAAGGCGTCGGCCAGCACCAGCGGCGCCCTGCTGGCCAAGGCCAATATCCCGGCCCCGTTCGACCAGCGCCGCTACGAGCACTACGATTATCCGGGCCGCTACGTGGCCGCCGGCGTCGGCAACGGTTTTGCGCGCGCGCGCATCGAGGCGCTGCACGGCCAGGGCGAGCGTATCGAGGCCAGCGGCAATGCGCGCGGCCTGACGGTCGGCGCGCTGTTCACGCTCGTCGAGCATCCGCGCAGCGACCAGAACCGGGCCTTCCTGATCACAGGCGCACAGACCGAAATCACCGGCAACGACTACCGCACCGACGGCTCGAACGAGGGCATGGACTTCCGCACCGTGTTCGAGGCGATCGGCAAGGAGCACAGCTACCGCGCCCCGGCCGGCGCCACGAAGCCCGTGGTGCAGGGACCGCAGACCGCCATGGTGGTGGGCAAAAGCGGCGAAGAGATCTGGACCGACCAGTACGGCCGCATCAAGGTGCAGTTCCACTGGGACCGCGACGGCAAGTCGGACGAGACCAGCTCGTGCTGGGTGCGCGTGCAGCAGGGTTGGGCCGGCAAGGGTTGGGGCATGATGTTCGTGCCGCGCGTCGGCATGGAAGTGGTGGTCAGCTTCCTCGAGGGCGACCCCGACCGGCCACTGGTGACGGGTTGCGTCTACAACGGTGACGCCATGCCGCCGCACGCGCTGCCGGCAAAGCAGACCCGGTCGACCATCAAGTCGAACAGCTCGAAGGGCGGCGGCAACTTCAACGAACTGCGCTTCGAAGACAAGAAGGGCGCCGAGCAGTTTTATATGCACGCGGCGCGCGACCTGGAACAACGCGTGAAGGGCGACGCATTGTCCTGGATCGGCGGCGACCATCACATCAAGGTGGGCAAGGACAGCGTCGAGCAGGTCGATGGCGACCGCCACTACAAGATCGGCGGCGACCGCCGCGAGGAGACCGGCGGCTCGGCGACGCAGGAAGCAGCGCTGAACATGGTGGTCGAGGGCGGCATGAAGTCGGCACTGTACGCCGGCCAGACCGTGCACATCAAGGCCGGCATGAACGTGGTCATCGAGGCCGGCGCCAACATCACGCTGAAGGCCGGCGCCGCCTTTCTCAGCGTGGGGCCGGCGGTGATCGTCGGTTCGACCATGCCGCTGCCGATGCCGTCGGCGTCCACCGCGGTGAACGCGGCGGTGCTGGCCGCCACCATCCGGCCAGGCACGCCGCCGGTCGCGCCGCGCGAAGCCGACGACGGCAAGAGCTGAGTAGCGCCTCAGTGAGACAGGGCGCGACCTGCGTCCAACATGCCGTTCCTTGCGTAAGTCTCTTGCACCCGGCCCTGAACCCAAGGAAATGACATGAAACTGCGACTGCATGTGCTGAGCTACCGCGACCAGCCGCCGCCCGACCCGCTCCAGGCCGAGTTCGACGCCGAGGGCGGCATGGTCGGGCGCGCCCCCGGCAACCGGCTGGTGCTGGAAGACCCGGACAAGTATGTGTCGCGCAGCCACGCCAGCGTGACCCTGCGTGACGGCCGGTATTACCTGACCGATGCGGGCAGCAACCCGAGCATCGTCAACGACCGTCCGCTGGGCGCCGGCTCCGAGGTCGCGCTGGACGACGGCGACCGCATCGTGGTCGGCGACTACGTATTGCAGGCGGTGTTGGAAGGGCCGCTCGCGGACGACGCCACAATGATGGCGCCCGCTCCCATGCCGTCTTCCATTCCCGCTCCGGCGCCGGTGTGGCCGCAAGCGCCGGTCGAACCCGGTCCGCCGGACAGCCTGGCCGGCGCCCGCATCCTCGATGGCACCGCTGCCGCAGGCGGCGACGATCCGCTGGGCCTGGGCCTCGTTCCGTCCAGCAAAGCCGGGAAGGCTGCGCAGGGAGCCTGGCCCGCCGCCGAGCATGACCATGTGCCGCCGGAGCGGCAGGCGTTTGCGCCGCCACCGGTATTCGCCGCCATCCCGGCCGACTACGATCCGCTGGCGGACCTGCAGCGGGCCGCGCCGCCGCCGACACCCGTGCCGCCCCCCGCGGCCGTCGCGCCACCGCCCGCCGCGGCGCCGGCCGCCGAGAGCGCGGTGCTGCAGGCCCTGCTCGATGGAATGGGGCTGCCGCAGCTGCGCTCGGCCCACGCGCCGGAAGACCTGGCGCGGCTGGCCGGCGAACTGCTGCGCGGCCTCACCGCCGGCACGATGGACGTGCTGGTGGCGCGCGCGCTGACCAAGCGCGAGAGCCATATCGACATGACGATGATCGCCCCGCGCGCCAACAACCCGCTGAAGTTCTTCCCCGACGCCGGCAGCGCGCTGGGCCAGATGCTCGGCGCCGGCATGCCCGGCTACCTGGCGCCGCAGGCGGCGGTGCAGGGCGCCTTCGACGACCTCAAGGCGCATGAACTGGCCGTGATCGCCGGCATGCGCGCGGCGCTCGGCGCCGTGGTGCAGCGCTTCGATCCGGCGCGTGTCGAGCAGCGCCTGAGCGAGCCGGGACGCTTCGACCGCCTGCTGCCGGCCGGCCGCAAGGCGCGCATGTGGGACCGCCTGGTCGAGCTGTACGGCGAGCTGGCGCGCGACGCCGACGAAGACCTGCAGCGCCTGTTCGGCGAAAAATTCTCCAGCGCCTACGCGCAGCAGGTCGAACACCTGCGCGCCGGCCAGACCTCACCCATCACCGATTCCTGAGAAACTCCATGGCGTGGCAAAGCAAAGTAGTGTGGTCCGAGGGGATGCTGCTGCAGCCCCAGCATCTCCAGCAGCACGACCGTTACCTGGCGACCCAGCTCGAGGCGCGGGTCGGCGCACTGCTGCCTTATGCCTGGGGCGTGGCGCGGCTCGAGATCGACGCGCAGCAGCTGGCGCTGGGCAAGCTGGCCCTGGCGTCCTTCGGCGGCGTGCTGCCCGACGGCACCCCGGTTGGAGCGCCGGGCGACGACGAATTGCCGCTGCCGATCGACATCCCGCCCGACGCGCGCGACGTTACGATCGTGCTGGCGCTGCCCGTGCGGCGCCATGGCGTGCCCGAGGTCGACGACAGCCACGGGCTCGATAACTTCGCCCGTCACCGCAGCACCGAGGTCGAAGTCTGGGACAGCAATGGACTGGACAGCAGCGCCCAGGTGACGGTCGGCAAACTGCGTCTGCGCCTGGCGCTGGCGAGCGAGGTGGCCGACGCCTGGGTCACGCTGGGCGTGGCGCGCGTCATCGAACGGCGCGCCGACAACCAGGTCGTGCTCGATCCGGCCTATTGTCCGCCGGCGCTCGACGTGCGCGCGGCGCCGGCCTTGAATAGTTTTCTCGACGAGCTCCTCGGCCTGCTGCACCAGCGCGGCGAGGCCCTGGCCGCGCGCCTGGCCCAGCCGGCCGGCGCCGGCGCCGCCGACATCGCCGACTTCCTGCTGCTGCAGCTGCTCAACCGCAGCCAGCCGCTGGTGGCGCACCTGGCCGGCATGAGCGGCCTGCACCCGGAAGCGCTGTACCGCGAGCTGGTGCGCCTGGCCGGCGAGCTGGCCACCTTCACCCGCGCCGACAAGCGGCCAGGCCCGTATCCGGTCTACCGCCACGATGCGCTCGACACCAGCTTCGCGCCGCTGATGCTGGATCTGCGCCGCTCGCTGTCGGCGGTGATGGATCCGCACGCGGTGCCGATCCCGCTCGAAGAGCGCCAGTTCGGCATCCGGGTGGCGGTGCTGCCCGATCGCGCGCTGCTGCACGCGGCCACCTTCGTGCTCGCGGTGCAGGCGCAGCTGGCGCCGGAGGCGGTGCGCAGCAGCTTCCCGCCACAGGTCAAGATCGGCTCGGTGGAGACGATCCGCGACCTGGTCAACCTGCAGCTGCCCGGCATCGCGCTGCGCCCGCTCCCGGTGGCGCCGCGCCAGCTGCCCTACCTGGCCGGCTACACCTATTTCGAACTCGATCGCGGCAGCGACTACTGGCAGCAGTTGTCCAACTCCGCCGGCTTCGCCATGCACATCGCGGGCAGCTTCCCTGGATTGCAGATGCAGTTCTGGGCGATCCGCAATCAAGCTTCCTGACATGAATCCACACGAATCCCACGACGCCGGGCAGGACCCGGACCGTACCCTGCTGGTCCAGCGACCGGGCCGGCGGGCGCCGCCGCCGG
>NZ_JAXCWH010000016.1:0-80232 GCF_034045165.1 Massilia sp. CFBP9026 | reverse complement strand
AAGCCGCGGTTTTTTTACGTCCGGACGGGGCAGGCCAAGCCCGCCACCGATCCGCTTACTTTTTCGCGGCGGCCGCGGTCGCCTTCTTGGCAGGCGCCTTCTTCGCCGCTGCCTTTTTCGCCGCCGGCTTGGCGGCCGGCTCAGCGGCCGCCTTGCGCGCAGCCTTCACCGGTGCTGCCGCGCCATCGGCGCCATCGGCACCCGTGGCAGCATCAGCGGCGTCAGCCGCGGCTGCCTTGCCCTTGGCGGCCGCGCCCGGCTTGGCCTTGCGCTCCTCGAACTCGAAGCTGATCTTGTTGTCCTTGCCGCGCACCAGGAAGGCCTTGAATGCACGCCGGGTACGCTGGGACACGAAGCCCGGCAGCAGGTCGGTCTTGCCGTCGTTGAGCAGCTTGGCCATCTGTTCAGGCAAGATCTCCTGCTGCAGGATGATGCGTCCGCTGCGGAAGTCGCAAGTCTTCGGCTTGGCCACGCTGTGCTCGCAAACATAGGCCAGCGGCATTTCGTACACCCCGCCGTTGCACTTCGGGCAAGGGCCGACCGGGGTCTGGCCGCTGAAGTCCACGCCCTCGCCCTCTTCTCCTTCGTCATCCTGGCCGAAGTCGAACTCGAGCTTGAAGTTCTTGATCTCTTCATCGCGCACGATACGCAGGATGGCGGCGAACGGACGGCCCATCTTGGAGCGGAAGCCCTGCAGCGGACCGATGGTGCGGTTCTTCAGCAGTTCTTCGACTTCCTCGATCTCGAACTGGCGGCTGCCCGGCGTCTTGCTCATCGAGAATTCGCACTTGGTGCAGGCGAAGCGGCGGTAGTTTTCCTTGACCACGCCGGCGCAGTTCGGGCAGGGATTGACCAGGGTCGCGTACTCGCCGGGAATCGTGTCGTTGTCGTATTCCTTGGCGCGCTTGACGATGATCTGGGTCATCTGGGCGATTTCACGCATGAACTCTTCGCGCGAGATCTTGCCTTTCTCCATTTGCGACAGCTTGAATTCCCATTCGCCGGTCAGCTCTGGCGCCGTGAGTTCATTCACGCCCAGGCCGCGCAGCAAGGTCATCAGCTGGAACGCTTTCGCGGTCGGCATCAGCTCGCGCCCCTCGCGCAGCAGGTATTTCTCGGTCAGCAAACCCTCGATGATGGCCGCGCGCGTGGCCGGCGTGCCCAGGCCCTTGCCGGCCATCGCATCGCGCAGCTCGTCGGAGTCGACCAGCTTGCCCGCGCCTTCCATCGCCGACAGCAAGGTCGCTTCGTTGTAGCGCGCCGGCGGCTTGGTGACCAGGCCGTTGGCCGTAATCTTGTCGGTCAGCACCTTCTCATCCTTGGCCACCGGCACCAGGTTGGCGCCATCCTTGTCGTCGCCCAGGTCTTTACCGTACACGGCCATCCAGCCGGGGTTGGTCATGACCTTGCCCTCGGTCTTGAACTGGTGGCCCGAGACTTCGGTGTAGCGGGTGGTGACCAGGAATTCGGCGGCCGGGTAGAACACGGCCAGGAAGCGGCGCGTGACCAGGTCGTACAGCTTCTGTTCCGGTTCCGACAGATTCTTGGGCACGACGCCGGTCGGGATGATGGCGAAGTGATCCGAGATCTTGGTGTTGTCGAAGATGCGCTTGTTTGGCTTGACCCAGCCGCTCTTGCTGATCTGCTTGGCGAACTGGTTGTAGTTATTGGTCTCGGCCAGCGCTTCCAGGGTCGACTTCACGGTGCCGATATAGTCTTCCGGCAGGTGGCGCGAATCGGTACGCGGGTAGGTCAGCACCTTGTGCTTTTCGTACAGCGCCTGGGCCAGGCCCAGCGTGTTCTTGGCCGAGAAGCCGAAGCGGCCGTTGGCCTCGCGCTGCAGCGACGTCAGGTCGAACAGGCCCGGCGCCATCGAGGTCGTCGGCTTGCTTTCTTCGGTGACGTTGCCCTGCTTGCCGCGGCAGGCGGCCGCGATCGAATCGGCGGCGGCGCGGCTCCACAGGCGCTCAGCGCGCTTCTCGGGATCGTTCTCGTCCTTCTTGAACTTCTGGTCCAGCCAGCGGCCTTCGTAGACGCCGGCGGCGCACACGAACTCGGCGCGCACTTCCCAGTAGTCGCGCGGCACGAACTTCTTGATCTTCTCTTCGCGCTCGACCACGATCGACAAGGTCGGGGTCTGCACCCGGCCCACGGTCGTCAGGTAGAAGCCGCCCTCTTTCGAGTTAAAGGCGGTCATGGCGCGGGTGCCATTGATGCCGATCAACCAATCGGCTTCGGAGCGGCAGCGCGCGGCGTCGGCCAGCGGCAGCATTTCTTCGTCGGTGCGCAGGTTGTTGAAGCCTTCGCGGATCGCGTTGGCCGTCATCGACTGCAGCCACAGGCGCTTGACCGGTTGCTTGGCTTTCGCGTTCTGGGCGATCAGGCGGAAGATGAGTTCTCCTTCGCGGCCCGCGTCACATGCGTTGATGAGGGTGGTGACGTCCTTGCGCTTGATCAGCTTATTGAGCACCTTGAGACGCGATTCCGTCTTGGCGATCGGGTTCAGCGCGAAGTAAGGCGGGATCATCGGCAGGTGGGTGAAGCTCCATTTGCCGCGCTTGACGTCGTGTTCTTCGGGCACCGCGATCTCGAGCAGGTGGCCGACGGCGGACGAGAGGACGTATTCGTCCGATTCGAAGTACTCATCGTGCTTGGTGAAGCCGCCCAGCGTCTTCGCGATATCGTTCGCGACCGACGGTTTCTCGGCGATGATGAGGGATTTGGTCATAGTGATTCTCGTCGTGCTATCTATATAGTGTGGGCTTGCGCATCATACATGCTCGCAGCCGGGCCGGTGAAATTCCGGCCATAGTGTCTGATTGGTAACTGTCAAGATGAAGCGGCCAATGATAAGCGCGTTATCGCGCTCCCTGCAAGTACACCATGCGCTACAGGACGGTGCGATGCGCACCGCATGGTGCCTCTTGGCTGCCCAGAAATGGGGCGCGAGAAAAGCAAAACGGGGCGTCAGCCCCGTTCGATGGATGTTGCGGTGTAGTACGCCGTTCAGTGCAGCAGACGCGGTTCCTGCTCGTCGTCGTCGCTAAACAAGTCGTCGAACATCAGCGCGTCCGGTTCCTTGCCCTGGCTCCAGAGCACCATCAACACGATGATCTTGAGCTTGCTCAAGGCGATGGGAGACTCGTCGCAGGCCAGTGCGCGCTCGATGACAATCTCGCGCTGGATGGGGCCGAGCACCTTCGCGCTTTCGAGGAAGGCGATGAAGCCGATCGCGGCGCTGCCCAGCTCGATATATTCCTCGTCCACGTAGTAACGCATGCCGGTGGAGGCATCGATCGTTTCGGGCAACGGCGCATCGGTCAGCCCCGTCAGCCAGTCCAGCGCTTCCGAGATTTCGATGTCGTCGAAGCCGACGGCGGACAGTTTGCGAGCCAGGGCTGCCGGCTCGGGGCAGGCGTCGGGACGGTAGTACGTCTCGTAGAGATAGACCAGGATGTCGAACATAGTGACGCTACTGTAGCAGCTAAACTTCGTGCGGCACAAGTAGAGCGCGCCTGCCGCGCTGCCTCGCGGAAAAAACGTTGTATCGAAGCCTTGTCCGATCAGCCAGCTTACCAAAAACGATTAAAAACAAGAACATACAATTCGCAAACTTCGTGATGCGAAGCATAGGTAATCTATTAAATATGCATCCGAACGGCCCTATTTGACGTAGGCCTAATGCCAGATGCGCTGCACCCTTCCACCCGGCAATTGCGCCACTAAACCCGCCAGTTCCAGGCCCAGTAATCGTCCGCCGAGCTCGCCCGCATCGGCCCCAAGACGCGCCAGCAAATCGTCGAGCGCCACCGGTTCGTGGCCCAGCGCGGCCAACAGATCGGCGTCTTCTTCCGCCATTAAGTCGGGCCCGGCTTCCTTCTCTTGTGCAATGGCCGCCAGCGGCGAGACCCTCATCGCCAGCAACACCTCGTCCACCGTCTCGACCAGTTGCGCGCCATCGCGGATCAGGCGGTGGCAACCCTTGGCCAGCGCGGAGTGGATCGAGCCGGGCAAGGCGAACACCTCCCTCCCCTGCTCCGCCGCCATCTGGGCTGTGATCAGCGAGCCGGACTGGGCCGCGGCCTCGATCACCAGCACGCCGGCCGCCAGGCCGCTGATCACGCGGTTGCGGCGCGGGAAATTGGCGGCCAGCGGCGGCGTGCCCAGCGCGTACTCGCTGAGCAGGCAACCGTGTTCGGCGATGCGGTGGGCGAGCTGCCGGTTGCGCGCCGGGTAGACACGGTCGAGGCCGGTGCCGACCACGGCGATGGTGGCGCCGGGCCCGCGCAGCGCGCCTTCGTGGGCGGCGGTGTCGATGCCCAGCGCCAGTCCCGAGACCACGCACAGGCCGGCGCCGGACAGGGCCGCGGCAAACGATTCGGCGTCGAGCTTGCCCTGCACGCTGGCGTTGCGGCTGCCGACCACGGCGACCAGGGGCCGCGCCAGCATCTCGATGCGGCCGGCGGCGTACAGCAGCAGCGGCGGATCGGGGATCTCGGCCAATGAAGCCGGGTACAGGGGATCGTGGAAGGTGAGCAGGTGGTGGCCAGGCTGCGCCAGCCAGGCCAGGGTGGCCTCGACCAGGGCCGTCAGGGCGGGCGAGACCGGCGCGCACAAGGCTCGCGCCTGGCCGGGAGACACGTGGGCCGCCAGCGCGGCTGGCGCGGCCCTGAAGATGGCGGCTGGAGAACCGAAGGCCGACAACAGCGCATGCGCGCTGCGGCAACCCACCCCGTCCGCCTGTTCCAGGCGCAGCCAGTCGGCGATCAGGGCGGCGCGTTCGGCAATGGGATGGGTTTCCGTGTCTTGCACGGTGCTATTTACTCCGGTGATTTGGCGACGTCGCCCACCTGCACCGGCGCCGTCACCTGCATGACCAAGCCGTACGAGACGTTCTTGAACACGCGGAAGATGAACAGGCTGCCGTATTGCTCGTCGGGCAGTTTCAACCCCTGCCGGCCCAGGCCCAGGAAACCCCGGCTCGCTGGATCGGCCACAGTCTTACCAAGATGATAGAGCTGCAGCACGGCGCCGACATCGAGTCCGTCAACCGTGCCCCGATTGACAGTGACGACCTGGCTCTGTCCGGCGTAGGTCACGCCCGAATAGATCGACATGACGCGGCCGTCGAGCGCTTGCAGCGGCGCATGCGGCACGTAGTTGCGCACCGGCGTCGGCGGCGCCGGCACCAGCAGGTCGCCCACGCCCATCTCCTGCACGGTATCGACCACCTGGAAAGTGTGCACGTCGACGCCGGGTGCGGCCGGCTTGAGCAGCTTCACGGTGCCCAGGAAGGCGGCTTCATGCGCCAGCACCTGGCCGGTCTGCGGGTCCCGCAGTGCGGTACCCGGACGGAACACCTGGAACACACTTCCGTCCCCGATCTGGCCGTGCACGTAGACGCGGTCGCCTTCTCCCAGGTAGACGCGGCCTTCCTGCGAGGCGGCGATGCGCGGTGCGCCCGCCAGCTCGTCGGCCTCGACCACCAGCGGCTGGGTCAGATAAGGCTCGATGGCGCCGGCGGGAATCGCCGGCACGGCGTCGCGCGCCAGGCCTTCGCTGCGCACCTGCGGCGACAGGCGGGTCAATGGCGGCGCATCGCGGCCGTCGCCGGCGTCCATGCCGCTGCCGGGCTGCTGCAGGCTCAGGCGGCCGCGCGCGCGGTCGAACCAGATGGTCTGGCCCGGATAGATCCAGTGCGGGTTGCGGATTTCGTCACGGTTCATGCCCCAGACCTGGGGCCAGCACCATGGGTTGCGCAAGAAGGCGCCAGAAATATCCCATAAGGTATCGCCCTTGACCACGACGTGCTTGTCCGGTGCGTCCGGGCGGAAACTGCAGGCAGCAGTGGTGGGCGTTGCAGTCTGGGCCGAGGCAGCTGCTGCGCATGCGAGCAACGCCGCCGCAGCAGCATGGGCCACGACTGTGCTAAAATTTTTCATTGAAGACGTCCGTTTAATGCGGCGTAAGATTAAATGATGCCGCCAGATTGCAGCTGCATCCAATGCAGGTCATGATGCTGAACAGGCCGCGCCGTCATCCGGCCCGGCCGCAGCCAGAGATAGCACGACGTACTGCTCCCCGCTCACGGAAGGGTTGCTGTATAGAATCAAATTCTGCACACAAATCCCTGAACTAGCAAGCACGCCGAGGTCTGCGCGCCAGGGCGTGTGGCGGGATTGCGTCCTGTCTTGCCTGCCAGCCAAGTACCCGTTCAACCTAGACAACTCCACCGACATCCGATCCGATATGGCACTTCTCGACATCCTCCGCTACCCCGACCCGCGCCTGCACAAGGTCGCCAAGCCGGTCACCGAATTCGGTACCGAGCGCCTGCGCAAGCTGGTGGCCGACATGGCGGAAACCATGTACGACGCACCCGGCGTCGGCCTTGCCGCCACCCAGGTGGACGTGCATGAATGCGTGGTCACCATCGACGTGACCGAAGCGCAAGAACAGCTGATGGTCTTCATCAACCCCGAGATCACCTGGGCCAGCGAAGAGCGGCAGGTCTATGACGAAGGCTGCCTGTCGGTGCCCGGCGTCTACGACGGCGTCGAGCGCCCGTCACGGGTCAAGGTGCGCGCGCTCGACGTCGACGGCAAGCCGTTCGAGGTCGACGCCGACGGCCTGCTGGCCGTGTGCATCCAGCACGAGATGGACCACCTGATGGGCAAGGTCTTCGTCGAATACCTGTCGCCGCTCAAGCGCAACCGCATCAAGGCCAAGCTGCAGAAGGAAGAACGCGGCCTGCAGCGCGACGCCGCCCAGCGCGCCGCCCGTCGTTGATCCCGATGAAAGTCGTCTTCGCCGGCACGCCCGAGTTCGCCGCCGTCGCCCTGCGTGCCCTGCACGAGGCCGGCTTCGAGATCCCGCTGGTCCTGACCCAGCCCGACCGCCCGGCCGGGCGCGGCATGCAGCTGCAAGCCTCCGCGGTCAAGCAGTACGCGCTGGCCCATGGCATGCCGGTGGCGCAGCCGTTGTCGCTGCGCATGGATGCCAAGGACCCGGAGCGCGCCGCGCAAGCCCGCGCCGCGCACGAGCAATTGCAGTCGATCGACTACGACGTGATGGTGGTCGCGGCCTATGGCCTGATCCTGCCGCGCAGCACGCTCGACATCCGCCCCTGCATCAATATCCACGGTTCGCTGCTGCCGCGCTGGCGCGGCGCCGCGCCGATCCACCGCGCGATCGAATCGGGCGACCGGGAAACCGGCGTGACCATCATGGAGATGGAAGAAGGTCTCGATACCGGGCCGATGCTGACCATGGAGCGCTTGCCTATCGAGGCCTCCGATACCACCGGCAGCCTGCACGACAAGCTGGCCGCGCTGGGCGGACGCATGATCGTCGAGGCGCTGCGCAAGATGCAGGCCGGCGAGCTGACCGCCGTGCCGCAGCCGGACGAAGGCGTGACCTACGCAGCCAAGATCGGCAAGGAAGAAGCGAAGCTCGATTTCAGCCTGCCGGCCGACGTGTTGGCGCGCAAGGTGCGGGCCTTCAATCCCTTCCCCGGCGCGAACGGCGTGGTCGATGGCGTGGCGGTGAAATTCTGGTCTGCCGAAGCCGTTGACGGTCGCGGCGCACCGGGCGCGGTCTTGCAGGCTGATGCCGGCGGCATCGTGGTCGCCTGCGGAGAAGGCGCGCTGCGTCTGAACGAATTGCAGAAGCCTGGCGGCAAGCGCCTGAAGGCGGCGGAATTCCTGAAAGGGTTTTCGCTGGCGGGGTTGACGTTCAACTGAGGCGCCCGCGGCGCTCCTGAAGTCGATTTCATGAAACGTCGTCCTTTACCAAGCCCCACGGCGAGGGCGGGGACGACGTCTTAGAGCTGACGAAAAAATGGCGTCACGGGGACGCCATTCCATCAAATTTACTCGGCCTGCGACGTACGCTGGGCGTCCATGTGTTCACGCAGGACCTGATTGATACGGGTCTGGTAGCCGGGACCTGCGCCCTTGAACCATTCAAGCATATCCACATCCAGGCGGATCGTGACGATCTGTTTCACACCGTTACTGGCGACTTGTGGCTTCGACGACATTGCTGGTTCCGGGTTGCGGTCCATAGCTTGATCCCAATCCGGTTGGTATTCTTTGTTCATGCGGTTATCCCATCTATACGTGCGCCACTCGTGGAGGCGGACCTTGATTGTCGTCTCGCCATGTATCGTAAAGATTGCAGCCACCCCATCAAATGTAACGCCATGTAACGCATGACGGTTTGAATACATAACGATACATACACGCCCGTGCCGCCGGGCCAAACAGGCGGCATGACGTATAATCGTAGACCGCCCAATGTCAATCGGCCTGTCAAGCCGCATCCTGGAAAACCACCATCATGAACGCCGTTACGCCTGTCATCTCCCCGATCGAAACCCAGCTGCGCGAGATCCTCGCGCGCCGCATCATGATCCTGGATGGCGCGATGGGCACCATCATCCAGCAGTACAAGCTCGATGAAGCGGCCTACCGCGGCGAGCGTTTCGCGACCTTCGCGGCGCCCGAGGGCGCCGGCCAGCGCGAGCTGTTCGTGAAAGGGAATAACGAGCTGCTGACGCTCACCCAGCCGCAGGTGATCCAGGAAATCCACGAACGCTATCTCGCCGCCGGCGCCGACCTGCTCGAGACCAATACCTTCGGCGCCACCGGCGTGGCGCAGGACGATTACCACATGGCGCACCTGGCCTACGAGATGAACGTCGAGGCGGCGAAGCTCGCGCGCGCCGCCTGCGCCAAGTACTCCACGCCAGATAAACCGCGCTTCGTCGCCGGCGCCCTGGGTCCGACCCCGAAGACCGCCTCGATCTCGCCCGACGTGAACGACCCGGCGGCGCGCAACATCACCTTCGACCAGCTGGTCGCCTCCTACCATGAACAGGTGCGCGGCCTGGTCGACGGCGGCGCCGACCTGCTGCTGGTCGAGACCATCTTCGACACCCTGAACTGCAAGGCGGCGCTGTTCGCGATCGACCAGTATTTCGACGAGCATCCCGAGACGCCGCGCCTGCCGCTGATGATCTCGGGCACCGTCACCGACGCCTCGGGCCGCATCCTGTCGGGCCAGACCGTGCCGGCCTTCTGGAATTCGGTGCGCCATGCCAAGCCGCTGACGATCGGCCTCAATTGCGCGCTCGGCGCGGCGCTGATGCGCCCCTATGCGCAGGAGCTGTCGCAGATCGCCGATACCTTCGTCTGCATCTACCCGAACGCCGGCCTGCCCAACCCGATGAGCGATACCGGCTTCGACGAGCTGCCGGCCGACACCTCAGCCCTGCTGCGCGAATTCGCCGACGCCGGCTTCATCAACATCGCCGGCGGCTGCTGCGGCACCACGCCGGAACACATCGCGGCGATCACAAAAATCCTCGAGACGCAGACGCCACGCCAGGTACCGGATGTGCCGGTCGCGATGCGCCTGTCGGGCCTGGAGCCCTTCACGGTCGACGAATCGTCGCTGTTCGTGAACGTCGGAGAGCGCACCAATGTAACGGGCTCGAAGGCATTTGCCCGCATGATCCTGAACGAGCAGTTCGACGAGGCGCTGTCGGTGGCGCGCCAGCAGGTCGAGAACGGCGCCCAGGTCATCGACATCAATATGGACGAGGCGATGCTCGATTCGCAGGCGGCCATGACGCGCTTCCTGAACCTGATCGCGTCGGAACCCGACATCTCGCGCGTGCCGGTGATGATCGACTCTTCCAAGTGGTCGGTGATCGAGGCGGGCCTGAAATGCGTGCAGGGCAAGGCCATCGTCAACTCGATCTCGATGAAGGAAGGCCTGGAGGAATTCATTCGCCAGGCGCGCCTGTGCCGCCGCTACGGCGCCGCCGTGATCGTGATGGCGTTCGACGAGAAAGGCCAGGCCGACACCTTCGCGCGCAAGATCGAGATCTGCGAACGCGCCTACAAGGTGCTGACCGAACAGGTGGGCTTCCCGCCCGAAGACATCATCTTCGACCCGAACATCTTCGCCATCGCCACCGGCATCGAAGAGCACGACAACTACGCCAACGACTTCATCGAAGCCTGCGCCTGGATCCGTGAAAACCTGCCGCACGCGAAGATCTCGGGCGGCGTGTCGAACGTCTCGTTCAGCTTCCGCGGCAACGACCCGGCGCGCGAGGCGATCCACACCGTGTTCCTGTACCACGCGATCAAGGCCGGCCTGACCATGGGCATCGTCAACGCCGGCATGGTCGGCGTCTACGACGACCTCGATCCCGAGCTGCGCGAGCGCGTGGAAGACGTGGTGCTCAATCGCCGCAAGGACGCCACCGAGCGCATGATCGAATTCGCCGGCACGCTCAAGGCCGGCGGCGCCAGGCAGGAACAGAACCTCGAGTGGAGGAACAGCCCGGTCGAGAAGCGCCTGGCGCACGCGCTGGTGCACGGCATCACGCAATGGATCGTCGAAGACACCGAAGAGATGCGCCAGCAGGTGCTGGCCGCCAAGGGCCGCCCGATCCACGTGATCGAAGGCCCGCTGATGGACGGCATGAACATCGTCGGCGACCTGTTCGGCCAGGGCAAGATGTTCCTGCCACAGGTGGTCAAGTCGGCGCGCGTGATGAAGCAGGCCGTGGCGCACCTGGTGCCGTTCATCGAAGAAGAAAAGGCGGCGCAAGAAGCGCTTACCGGCATTGTCGCCAAGCCGAAGGGCAAGATGGTGATCGCCACCGTCAAGGGCGACGTGCACGACATCGGCAAGAACATCGTCTCGGTGGTCCTGCAATGTAATAACTTCGAGATCGTGAACATGGGCGTGATGGTCCCTTGCGCCGACATCCTGGCCCGCGCCAAGGAAGAAAACGCCGACATGGTGGGCCTGTCGGGCCTGATCACGCCATCGCTCGAAGAGATGGCCCACGTCGCGCGCGAGATGCAGCGCGACCCATGGTTCCGCGAGCGCCAGGTGCCGCTGCTGATCGGCGGCGCCACCACCAGCCGCGCCCATACCGCGGTCAAGATCGCGCCGCACTACGACGGTCCGGTGGTCTACGTGCCGGACGCCTCGCGCTCGGTCTCGGTCGGCCAGGCGCTGGTCACCGACGACACGCGCGACGCCTACATCATCGAACTGGCCCAGGACTACGAACGTATCCGCATCCAGCACGCCGGCAAGAAGGCGCTGCCGATGGTGACGCTCGAACAGGCGCGCGCCAACAAGGCGCAGCTGGAGTTTGCGCCGGTCAAGCCGAAGTTCATCGGGCGCCGCGTGTTCAAGAACGTCGACCTGGGACTGATCGCGCGCTACATCGACTGGGGCCCGTTCTTCCAGACCTGGGACCTGGCCGGCCCCTTCCCTGCCATCCTCAGCGACGAAGTGGTGGGCGAGGCCGCCACCAAGGTGTATGCCGAAGGCCAGGCCATGCTCAAGAAGATCATCGAAGGCCGCTGGCTGACCGCCAACGGCGCGATCGCCCTGCTGCCGGCCAATACCGTGAACGACGACGACATCGAGGTGTACACCGACGAATCGCGCGAGCAGGTGGCCTTCACCTATTACGGCCTGCGCCAGCAAGGCGTCCGCCCGGTCGTCGACGGCGTGCAGCGCCCCAACCAGTGCCTGGCCGATTTCATCGCACCGAAGGACAGCGGCATCCCGGACTATATCGGCATGTTCGCCGTGACCGCGGGCCTCGGCATCGAGAAGCACGAGCAGCGCTTCGAGGCGGCGCATGACGACTACTCGTCGATCATGCTCAAGTCGCTGGCCGACCGCCTGGCCGAAGCATTCGCCGAATACATGCACGAGCGCGTGCGCACGGACCTGTGGGGCTATGTCGCGAACGAAGACCTGTCGAACGAGGCGCTGATCGACGAACAATACCAGGGCATCCGCCCGGCGCCGGGCTATCCGGCCTGCCCCGAGCACACGGTCAAGGCCGATATGTTCCGCACGCTGCAGGCCGGGGAAGTCGGCATGGAGCTGACCGAGTCGTACGCGATGTATCCGGGCGCGGCGGTGTCGGGCTTCTACTTCGCGCACCCGGCGTCGAAGTATTTCGTGGTCGGGAAGATCGGCAACGACCAGGTCGAGGACATGGCGCAGCGGCGCGGGATGGACAAGGCCGAGGTGGAGCGCCATTTGGCCCCCAATCTCTGATCGACGTCGTTCCCGCGCAGGCGGGAACCCAAGTTGGTTTGAGCTGACGATAAGCGTGCAAACTTAGGTTCCCGCCTGCGCGGGAACGACGGTTCAAGCTAACTCAAATCGCGTAGCGCACCACCTTGTCGCTCCACTCGAACGCCGACACCTCGAGCTCGGCCAGGTCGTCGCCATCCATCGACAGGCTCTTGAGCCCCGCCAGCATGTCGTCGCCCTCGTCGTCCATGCGCTCGATCGATTCGGCCAATTTCAGCAACTCGCCGAAGAAACCGCTGCGCTGCAACAGCGCGGCGCGCACTTCGTCGATCACGGGAATCTGCTCCACGATGTCCATCATCGGGATGCAGAACAGCGTGTCCATCAGGGACATCATGCCGACCGTGAAGGCGACGTCGGCGACGTTCTTCTGGCCGGGACGCAGGCGCTGGGCCAGCAACTCCATCAGACGCGCGCGCGTGGTGGCCAGCAGCAGGAGCGGGCTCTGGCTGTGGCCGCGCACGTCCGGCTCGGCGTACAGCAGGATCTGCAGCCAGCGCTGCAGCTGGCGCCGGCCCAGCAGGGTCAGGGCCTGGCTGATCGATTCGATGCGCCGGCCCGCCCCCACCGCCGGCGTGTTCACCAGGCGCAGCAGGTTCAGGCCGATCGTCACCTCGCGCTTGACCACGCGTTCGATCTCGGCGTTGTCGGCATCGGACGCCACCAGGTTCACCAGGTCGAGCACCGTCGTCTGCGACGGCGACAGCTTGCGGCTGGACAGCACCGAGGGCTTGGCGAAATAATAGCCCTGGAAGTAATCGAAACCGATGTCCAGGCAGGTGCGGTATTCGCTGTGGTTCTCGACCTTCTCCGCCACCAGGCGCTTGCCCGTGGTGCGCAGGCGCGGCGCCAGCGACAGCAGGGTCACGGCCGGCAGCGCGCGCAAGTCCATCTTGACGAAGTCGATCACCGGCAGCAGGCGCGACAGCGCCGGGCCATGGGCCGCCGCCTCGGCCGCGAAGCGGAAGCCATGCGCCCCCAGGGCCCGCATACGTTCGATGACGGCGTCGTCCGGCTCGACCGAAGCGACGATCTCCAGCACCGTGCGCTCGCGCGGCAGGAGGGCGAACATATCGCTCATCAGGACGTCCTTGTCGACGTTGATGAAGGCATTGGCATCGCCGATCGCGCGCGGCAGGCCGAGCTGGGATGCATGGTGGATGACGCTGGCGCTGGCCGACAGGCCCGAATCGAAATGCGCCGGGCCCTGGGCACTGCCGCGGAACAGCAGTTCATAGCCGAACAGCGCCTGGTTGCGGTCCAACACCGGCTGGCGCGCGAGGTAGAAATGGCGCATGCGTAGCGGCTGGGAGGCCTCGTCGAGGCTGGCGGTATCGGTCATCTCGTTCTCGTTCTCGTTCTCGCGTCAATCGGACTACTTTACCGCATCCATCCCGGCGTGTGTCTTCTTGGCATTAATTTATTGACGGAAAGTTGCCCGGCAACCATCGGAGTTGTTGCTAGGCAAACGTGCCTACTGAGGCAGTCCGTCGACGAATACCTTCAGCTCGCCCGGCGCGAAATGGGTCCACTCTTCGTTCGTCGTCAGCGGCTCGGTGACGATGATCGCGACCCGGTCGTCGGGCGTGGTCACCTGCGAGAAATCGACCGACAGGTCTTCGTCGGACAGGCAGGCCGTCACGAACGGATACTTGCGCACCACGTAGCACAGCTTGGTCGAGCAGTGGGTGAACAGCGCGGTACCGTCGGACAGCATCATATTGAAGGTGCCGTGCGCGGCGATGCCGGGAATGATGCGTTCGAGCAGGCCGCGCAAGGCTTCGCGGCTCGGCGCCGTGTCGCCGAATTCGCGGCGCATGCTTTGCAGCAGGTAGCAGAAGGCCAGTTCGCTGTCGGTGGTGCCAACCGGACGGAAGGCGCCGTCGAGCACGGGCGCGAAATCCTTGAGGTCGCCGTTATGGGCGAACACCCAGTAGCGGCCCCACAGTTCGCGCACGAAGGGATGGCAGTTTTCCAGCGCCACGTGGCCGACGGTGGCCTTGCGGATGTGGGCGATGACGTTGGTGGACTTGATCGGATAACGCTTGATCAGCTCGGCGATCGGCGAGGCGATGGCGGCCTGGTGATCGACGAAGTGGCGTACGCCGCTGCCTTCGAAGAAGGCGATTCCCCAGCCGTCGTGGTGGGTGTCGGTACGGCCGCCGCGGTGGGCGAAGCCGGTAAAAGAGAAGACAATGTCAGTGGGGACATTGCAGTTCATTCCAAGGAGCTGGCACATGGGCGCAGCTTACCATGCCGGATAAAAAAAGCGCCATCGCCCGCTGGTGGCAATGGCGCTCGGGGACTTCAGCGCAGCAGACTGGTGTGAAGACTCAGTGCAAGCGCTCAATGAAGAACGACCGGCTGGCTCATCAGGGTGTCATACGAGCCCAGGAAGTCGTCGATTTCTTCCATGGTGGGTTCGCTGGCAATCAGGTTGTTGACGTCGCGCCGGAACGATTGCGCGAGGCGGCCGCCGATGAAGGCCTCGCGACGGCCGGCCTTGTCGACGATCTCGAAGCCGCCAAATCGCAGCGCTTCGAGTTCACGGTCGACGCCGAACTCGACGACGCTGTACTGTTCGCTGTTATAGATCATGTTCATGATGACTCCTTCGATCAGAAATTAGTGCAACCCTGCCGCATGGCGGCGTACGGCAGGCTGTTCACTTCGCTTCAGAGGTGGGGCTGTCCGAACCGATTTCAAGACCGTCAATTGCCTTCAGGCGTGGACGGTGGGGTTCAGGGCCAACAGCTGATCGTATGGCGGCGCTGCAAGCCACGATCGCAACTGATCAAGGTGTTCGCTGCTCGCCAGGCCGAGGAACAGGCGTCCCGGGCGTTGACGTAGCAGTCGATTCAATGTTACACGCAAAACGAGATTGCCGTCGCAGCACAAGCAACCCGGGGCGATGCGCACCACCTGCAGGCCGGGAGCGGTTTCGAGCGGCGTGGCGGCCACGCCCATGCCTTCGAGGATGACGGCGCTGAACGCCTGGGACGTGTCTTTGCCGACGCCGGCAGCGTCAGCATCAGCAGAAACGACAGTGGGTGGAATGGCCAGCAACGCCGCGATCGCCTGTTCGCGTGCGGCGGCGCTGGCGCCGATGACGAGGACGGTGGCCGCGCGGGCCATCATCCCCCTTTCTTGGCGAGCTTGCCCGGTTCGACGCCCAGCTGCTTGAGCTTGCGGTACAGATGGGTGCGCTCGAGGCCGGTCTTCTCGGCCACGCGTGTCATGCTGCCGCCTTCGCGGCCCAGGTGGTGCTCGAAGTACATACGCTCGAAGGCGTCGCGCGCCTCGCGCAGCGGCAGGTCGAACGACAGCGTATAGCCGGTGCCCTCGCCCTGCGACACCGCATGCACCATGCGTGAACCATTGCCCATGCCGACGCCGACGCCGGGGCCGGGCTGCACGCCCGGCGGCGCGAACATCGGCGCGCTGGGAGCGGCGATGGCGGCATCGTTCGCCACCGGCGGCGCGCTCGGCGCGATCGGGCGCGGCGGCGCCATCGGTGCGCGCGCCACCTCTTGCGCGCGGGTCAGACCCTGCTGGACCGCCTTGAGCAGCTTTTGCAGGGCAATCGGCTTTTCGAGGAAATTGAGGGCGCCGATGCGGGTCGCCTCGACCGCCGTGTCGATCGTCGCATGGCCGGACATCATGATGACCGGCATCGTGAGCAGGCCGTCGCGCTGCCATTCCTTGAGCAGGGTCACGCCATCGGTATCCGGCATCCAGATGTCGAGCAACACCAGGTCTGGCGTCGCGGCCGCACGCGCCTCGCGCGCCTGCTGCGCGTTCTCGGCCAGGGTGATGGCATGGCCTTCGTCACCGAGAATCTCCGACAGGAGTTCCCGTATGCCCATTTCATCGTCAACTACGAGTATGTTCGCCATCGTTTCTACCTTCCTGATCTTCTACCCGTCACGTGTGCAATTTTATAAGTTTTTTTGCACTTAAGCCAAGTTTGCTGATGGGGCTGAATATTAGGCTAACTTTAGCAGCAAAATTGACACTGCCGCGCCAGTTCCATCTGTACGGTTGCCGACGTCGATCCGCCCGCCGTGTTCGTCCACGATTTTCTTGACCATGGGCAGGCCCAGACCGGTGCCGCGGGCCTTGGTGGTGATATACGGTTCGAAGGCGCGCGCCAGGATGCGCGGGGCGAAACCGGGGCCGTTGTCGACGATCGCCAGGCGCACCGCGACGCCCTGCAGGCCGTCGGCGCCGGTGTAGTGGATCGCCTCGGTGCTCACGTCCACGCGCGGCGGCGGCGCGTCCGGGCCGCGCTCGACCAGCGCATCCTGGGCGTTCTGCACCAGGTTGTGGATCACCTGGCGCAGCTGGGTGGCGTCGCCCATCACGCGCGGCAGGTCGGGCGCCAGGCTGGCGTGGATGATGTCGTGACCATCCTCGGCCAGGTACAGGTTCAGGATCTCGCCGATCAGGCTGTTCAGGTCGAGCTGGTCGAGCGTTGCCGGCGGCGTGCGCGCATAGTCGCGGAAGTCGTCGACCATGCGCTTCATGGCGTCGACCTGGTTGACGATGGTGGTGGTGCCGCGCTTGAGCAGCTCGGCCTCTTTCGGCGGCAGGCTGTCCTCGAGCTTCATCTGCATGCGCTCGGCCGCCAGCTGGATCGGCGTGAGCGGGTTCTTGATCTCGTGCGCCAGGCGCCGCGCGACTTCGCCCCAGGCCACCGAGCGCTGGGCCGTGATCACGTCCGAGATATCGTCGAACACCACGATGAAGCCGCTGTCGGCGCCCACCGGCAGGCGCGAGCCGCGCGCCAGCAGGACGATGTCGTGATCGTGCTCGTCGCCGCTGCCGCGGCGCGGGATCTCGATCTGCTGCTGCCAGTGGGCGCGCTTGCGCCGCTCGGCCGCCGAGTGCGCGCTCTGGGCCGAGAAGGCGCGCGTGATGCAGTTCGAGAAGTGTTCCAGGCCGGGGATGCGGGCCAGCGGCCCGGCCATCGCGCCCGGTTCCACCTGCAGGATGCGGTAGGCGGCGTCGTTCGAGTTCACCACCAGGCCTTCGGCGTCGAGCACGATCACGCCGGCCGACATATTCGCCAGCACCGATTCCAGGTGGGCCTTGGCGCTTTGCAGCGCGGCGCGGTTGCGCTCGACCGCGCTCCTGGCCTCGAACAGCTGGCCGGTCATGGCATTGAACGATTGCGTCAGCGTGCCCAGTTCGTCCTTGGTCTGGACGATCGGCCTGGGCGACAGGTCGCCCTCGGCCACCGCCTGCGTGCCCTCGGCCAGCACCAGCAGCGGCTGCGCCAGGTTGCCGGCGATGAGGAAGGCGCTGCCGACGGCGCCGAAGATCGCCAGCAGCAGCGTCAGGGTCAGCATCCCGATGTACATCTTGCGCAGGCCCGTGCGCGCTTCCAGGCGCAGGCGGTATTCGCTGTAGGCCGAACGCAGCACCTCGGCGTTCGAGGCCAGGTTGACCGGCACCGACTGCAGCAGCTGCAGGTAGCGCTGCGGCGCGCCGGGCGGCTCGGGGACGGCCAGCACCACGCGCAGGCGCAGGCCCGTGACGGCGTCCAGCGCGCTCGAGACGCCGTCGAGCCCCTCTTCGCTCAGGTCGCGGTCGACGCCGCCTTCGGCCAGCGCATACCCGCCCGGCATCGCGGCGCTGCGCAGCATGCGTTCGTTGGGCGCGTCGGCTGCGAGGTTGGCGCCGCGGTCTTCCAGCGCGGCGGCCAGCACCGCGCCCTTCTCGTCGACCAGCATCGCGCTTTGCAGGCCGCTGGTGTCGGCCAGCAGGCGCGCCAGCACCGGCTGCGCGCTCATGTCGCCCTGGCCCGCCAGGGTCGCGGCGGCGGTCTGCGCGGTCGCGCCCAGTTCGGCCAGCGATTCGTCGAGCGCGGCGCGGCCCAGGTTCAGGCCCGACTCGATCGCCGATTCGATCTTGACGTCGAACCAGGAGTCGATCGAATGGGAGACAAAATTCACCGACACCATGAAGATGACGACGCCGGGCAGGATGCCGATGCCGGCGAACAGCAGCACCAGTCGCGCCATCAGGCGCGAGCCGAACTTGCCGGCCTTGTGGCGGGAATACAGGCGGCCGAGGGCGACCGCGACGAAGGCCAGCAGCACGAAGGCCACCGCGCCGATCAGTCCGATCAGCCAGCCATAGTAGCGGCCGAGGAATTCGGAATTGGCCGAGGCCGATGCGAGCAGGAACAGCAGGATGCACACCACGGCGCAGCCCACGACGAGGGCGTAGCGCAAGACCTGGTTGACCGGTCTACTCTGCACGATAGGTAAAGGTCTTCCGGCTGGACGTCAGGCGCCAGTCGGAATCGTTGAAGGCGTTGACCTGCAGGGGCTTTTGCAGGTATTCGCGGTCCATGTACATGCGCAGCGAGACTTCATACTCCTCGCCCGGCTTGAGCTTGCCCTTGGGCGCGATCAGCCAGCGGGTCGGCCGGCGCACCATGAACATCGCATCCTCGAAAGTCTGGAAGCGTTCCTGGAAGGAGCCGACCACCGTCACGTAATACTGGCGCGTCAGCACGTCGTAGGAAATGCGGATGGTGCGCTTGGCGGACACCGCCCGCTCGTCGCGCCACCACCAGCGTGGCCGCACCAGCTCGATCTCGGTGGTGAAATGCAGTTGCACGCCGTGCTGGAGCGCATCCCGCAGGCCGCTGTTGAGCTCGAAATCGTAGACCGTGTTGAGCCGGTAGCCGTCGTCGCTCGCTTCGATCGCCGCGCGGCTGATCTCGATCCCGTCGGCCGCCTGCGCCGGTACCCACGCACCAACGCACGCAAGCGCCAGCAGCAGCTGGCAGGCGAGGAGGCGTAAAAGTCGTAACGTCACGGGTGAGCCGGGGCCTTAAAAAATGCGCGTAGTGTAAAAGAACTTACGCCGCTTTCTTCTGGAACAGGGCGTAGAACAAACCGTCATGATCCTGTCCGGCGCCGCCGAGCGGCAGGAGTTGGCCCGGCGCGTCGAGGCGGACCGCGTCATGGCGAGCCGCGAAAGCGGCTGCCTGCGCCTCCGATTCCTGGGGCCAGAGCGAACATGTCACGAACAGCAATTTACCATCGGGCAGCAACATCTGCCAAAGATTGTCGAGTATTTTGGAAGAAAGTGTTGCAAGTTGGGATGTATCCGACTTGCGGCGCAGCCAGCGGATATCCGGGTGGCGGCGCACGATGCCCGAGGCGGTGCACGGCACGTCGGCCAGGATACGATCGTATTGACGGCCATCCCACCAATCGCGGCTGCCGGCGTCGGCGGCCAGCAGGGTCGCGTCCAAGCCCAGGCGGCCCAGGTTGTCGCCCACGCGCGCCAGGCGCGCCGGGTCGGTGTCGACCGAGGTCAGCTGCACGTCGGCCGTCTCGAGGATGTGGCCGCTCTTGCCGCCGGGGGCGGCGCAGGCGTCCAGCACGCGCATGCCGTCCTTGAGGTCGAGCAGCGGCGCGGCCAGCTGGGCGCCGGCGTCCTGCACTGACACCACGCCATCGGCGAAGCCCGGGATCTGGGCCACGTTGATGGCCTGGACCAGGCGCACCGCGTTCGGGCCCACCTGTTCGGCCTGCAGGCCGGCGTCGTTCAGGGTGGCCAGATAGGCGGCGACGTCGAGCTTGCGGCGGTTCACGCGCAGGGTCAGCGGCGGATGGGCATTGCCGGCCGCGAGCACGGCCTCCCACTCGCGCGGATAGGCCGCGCGCATGGTGTCGATCCACCACTGCGGATAATTGAAGCGCGCCAGCGGCTCGCGCAGCGCCTGCTCGACCAGTTCCTCACGCTCGCGCAGGAAGCGCCGCAGCACCGCATTGACCATGGCCTTGGCATGGGCGAAATCGGGATGGGCCGCGGCCGCGCTGACAGCCTGGTCGACCACGGTGAAGGCCTCATAGGGCGCGGTCTGGCCCTCGGGCGTATCGAGCAGACTCAGGGCCGCGCACAGCAGGCCGCCCAGCATCGGCGGCTCGGGCGCCTTGCTCGTCATCAGGCCCAGCAGGGTCTCGCTGCGGCCCAGCTGGCGCATGGTGCGGTAGGCGATATCCTGGATCGCGCCGCGCGCCTGCGGCGTGGCGTCGTAGGCGCCGAACACGGCGGCCAGGGCCTGCGGCAGCGCACTGCCGCCGCGCACGCGCGCCACGGCGCTGGCGGCGCCCAGCAGCGCCAGGGCCAGCGAGTCGGATTTGAGGTCGGGACGGAAGTCGCGCTGCGGCGCGACTTTCACTTCGTGGCTCTCGCGCAGCCGGGGTTCCTCGCGCGCCGGACGCGACTGGGCCGGGAAGTCGCCGCCCTGCACCCGTGGCGGCTTGCCGACCGGACGACTGTCGGGGTTGCCCGGACGCGGCTGGCCGGACGCGGCCGGCCCTGGTTTGCCGCTGCCACGACCCGCGGCGCCCTGGCCGCCCTGTCCCGGATTGCGGCCGACCGCGCCCGCGGTGCGCCGGTCGGCGGCGGGCCTGGCCTTGGGTTTCAGGGTGAGCGTTGGACGCTTGTCAGTCATGGCGAATAAAATGTTGCGAAAATGGGCTCCCATTGTAACGGTTATGCCTTTGGCGACGCTTAATATGGTTGTTGAACCGCCAATCGCGAACGCCGTGGCCAGCCAAAGCGTGGCATCAAACTAGTATAATGTGCACTGTTTGCCTGCTCATCTTCCCGATAAGAGGCGCCCCCCATACGTAGTACCTAATTTTTCGACCATTCCCATGCTCGCCCAACAAAAACAACAAATCGTTGCCCTGTTCCAGGCAGCCCTCGCCCCGATCGTCGCCGGCACCGACCTGGCCCCCAATGTGGTGCTGGAGCGTCCGCGCGATCCTTCGCACGGCGACATCGCCTGCAATATCGCCATGCAGCTGGCCAAGCAGCTCAAGACCAATCCGCGCGAACTGGCCACCCGCCTGGTCGCCGCGCTGCAGGCCGAGCCGGGCGCGCAGGGCCTGATCGAATCGGCCGACATCGCCGGCCCCGGCTTTATCAACCTGCGCGTGGCCGCCGCCGCCAAGCAGGCGGTGGTGCGCGACGTGCTCGAGCAGGGTGAGGCCTTCGGCAGCGCCGGCGCCGCCAGCGGCCACCATGCGATCATCGAATTCGTCTCGGCCAACCCGACCGGCCCGCTGCACGTCGGCCATGGCCGCCAGGCCGCGCTGGGCGATGCGCTGTCGTCGCTGTTCGAATCGCAGGGCATCGAAGTGACCCGCGAGTTCTACTACAACGACGCCGGCGTCCAGATCGCCACCCTGGCCACCTCGGTGCAGGCGCGCGCGCGCGGCTTCAAGCCGGGCGAAGCGGAATGGCCAGAGTCGGCCTATAACGGCGACTACATCGCCGACATCGCGGCCGATTTCCTGGCCAAGAAGACCGTGTCGGCCAGCGACGGCGCACCGGCCACCGCCAGCGGCGATGTGGAAGACATCGAATCGATCCGCCGCTTCGCGGTCACCTACCTGCGCAACGAGCAGGATCAGGATCTTCAAGCGTTTGGCGTCAAGTTCGACAATTATTATCTCGAATCGTCGCTGTACGCCGACGGCAAGGTCGAGACGGCGGTGCAGGCCCTGGTCGATGCCGGCAAGACGTATGAAGAAGGTGGCGCCCTGTGGCTCAAGACCACCGACTACGGCGACGACAAGGACCGCGTGATGCGCAAGTCCGACGGCACCTATACCTATTTCGTGCCCGACGTCGCCTACCACATCCAGAAATTCCGCCGCGGCTTCGACCAGGCGATCAATATCCAGGGCAGCGACCACCACGGCACCATCGCGCGCGTGCGCGCCGGCCTGCAGGCGGTGAACATCGGCATCCCGCAGGGCTATCCCGACTACGTGCTGCACAAGATGGTCACCGTGATGAAGAACGGCGAAGAGGTCAAGATCTCCAAGCGCGCCGGTTCCTACGTCACCGTGCGCGACCTGATCGAATGGTCGGGCAATGGCGACGTCACGCGCGGCCGCGACGCCGTGCGCTTCTTCCTGATTTCGCGCAAGGCCGACACCGAGTTCGTGTTCGACGTTGACGTCGCCCTCGCGACCAATGACGAGAATCCGGTCTACTACGTGCAGTACGCCCACGCGCGCATCTGCTCGGCGCTGGCCAACTGGGGCGGCGACGTCGCCAGCCTGGCCAAGGTCGATCTGTCGCCGCTGACCGAATCGCACGAGTCGCAGCTGCTGGCCAAGCTGGCGGCCTATCCCGAGATGCTGCAGCGCGCGCAGGCCGAACTCGGCCCGCACCAGGTCGCGTTCTACCTGCGCGAACTGGCCGGCGAGCTGCACAGCTACTACTTCGCGCACAAGTGGCTGCTCGACGACAGCGAAGCCCTCAAGCTGGCCCGCCTGGCGCTGGCCGCCGCCACCCGCCAGGTGCTGCGCAACGGCCTGGCCCTGATCGGCGTCTCGGCGCCGGACAAGATGTAAGGCGCAGGTAGTACCAAGCCCAACGTTTCATCACCAGAAAGCGTCATGACCGACATCCGTACCGTATCGAAGCTTAGCCAACGCTACCAACGCGGCAGCACCCTGACCGGCATCATCATCGGCCTGATCATCGGCCTGGGTATTGCGGTGGCGGTCGCGCTGGTGATCACCAAGGGCGCCTCGCCGTTCACCGACCGCTCCAACAAGATGGGCCGCCCGGCCGACCTCGAGCCGAGCCAGGCGTCCGACCCCAACAAGCCGATGTACGGCAACCGGGCGCCGATCCCGGTGCCGCAGGCGCCGGCCCAGCCGAGCGCGCCGGCAACCGTGCCGAAGGCGCCGCAGCAGCAGCCCGATTCCGACCCGCTGGGCGCCGCCATCGCCGGCATGCAGGAGCCGCGCCCGAGCGCGCCGCCACCGCCGCCGGCCCCGGTCAACACCGCCGCTCCCGCCCCCGGCGCCGCGGCCGTGACCGACGGCTATATCTATTACCTGCAGGCCGGCGCCTTCCGCGAGATGTCGGATGCCGAGAACACCCGCGCCAAGCTGGCCCTGCTCGGCTTCGAGGCCGCGATCAGCGACCGCACGACCGACAGCGGCGTGCTGCACCGGGTGCGGGTCGGCCCCTACTCGCAAGTCGAAGCCGTCAACAAGGCGCGCGCCAAGCTGCTCGACAGCGGCATCGACGTCGCCATCGTGCGCAACCAGCGCTGATCCCACGATGACGCGGACGGAGCGCGTCTTCATCACCGGCGCCTCGAGCGGCATCGGCGCCGCCCTGGCGCGCGAATACGCCGCGCGCGGCGCCACGCTCGGCCTGCTGGCGCGGCGGCGCGACCACCTGGTCGCGCTGGCCGCCTCGCTGCCCCACCCCGAACGGCATCACATCTATGCGGTCGACGTGCTCGACCGCGACGGCCTGGCCGCCGCCGCGCACGACTTCCTCGCCACGAATGGCGGCGCCGACGTCGTCATCGCCAGCGCCGGCATCTCGCACGGCACGCTCACCGACCGCCCGGCCGACCTGGCCGTGTTCGACGCGGTGTTCGCCACCAACGTCAACGCGACGGTCGCCACCTTCGCCCCGTTCATCCCCGCCATGCGGCAGCAGGCGACGCCCTGCCGCCTGGTGGGCATCGGCAGCGTGGCCGGAGTGCGCGGCATGCGCGGCGCCGGCGCCTATTGCGCCAGCAAGGCCGCCGTGCACAGCTACTGCGAAGCGCTGCGGCTCGAGCTGCGCGCCACCAACATCCGGGTGGTGACGATCGCCCCCGGTTATATCGATACCCCCATGACCAGCAAGAACCGTTTTCCCATGCCCTTCCTGATGCCCGCCGACCGCTTCGCGGCGCAAGCCGCCGCCGTGATCGCGCGCGGCGACAGCTACCGCGTATTGCCCTGGCAGATGGGCGTCGTGGCCAAGCTGCTGCGCCTGCTGCCCAACTTCCTGTTCGACCGCCTGTTCGCGCGCGCGCCGACCAAACAGCGCCAGGGGGAGGCATGAACGCCGACGGCATCCGCGCGCTGTCGAAGGCCGGCGTAGCGGTCGAAGTCGTGGCGCAGACCGGCTCCACCAATGCCGACCTGCTGGCGCGCGCCGCGACGCTACCCGCGCCGCTGCTGCTGGTGGCCGAACACCAGACCGCCGGCCGCGGCCGCGCCGGCCGCAGCTGGCTGTCTTCGCCCGAAGGTTCGCTGACTTTTTCGCTGGCCTGGAAATTCGACGGCGGCCCGCAGGCGCTGGTCGGCCTGCCGCTGGCGATCGGCGTGGCGCTGGCCGAAACGCTCGGCGCGCTGGGCCAGCAGGTCCAGCTGAAATGGCCGAACGACCTGCTCAAGGATGGCGACAAGCTGGCCGGCATCCTGGTCGAGACCCAGTCCGCGCCGGGCGGCGGCACCTGGACCGTGATCGGCATCGGCCTGAACCTCCTGATGCCGGACGAGATGGAAGCGCAACTGGGACGCAGCGCCGCCGGCGTGCCCTGGCTGGCGCGCATGGAGCGCGACGTCCTGATAGCGGCCCTGCTCGACGGCCTGGCCGCGGCGCTGACGGAGTTTGCCGCGCGCGGCTTCGCGGCCTTCGCCGCGCGCTGGAACCTGCGCCACGCCTGGCAGGGAGAAACCGTGGTCTTGCTCGACCAGGGCACGGTGCGGCACGAGGGCCGTGCAGCCGGCGTCGACGACAGCGGCCGCCTGCTGCTCGACACGGCGGAGGGCCGGATCACGGTGATGGCCGGCGACGTCTCGCTGCGGGTGAAGACATGATGCTGCTGGTCGACGCGGGTAATACCCGCGTCAAGTGGGCGCTGGCCGATGCCGACGCCGCTCCCGGTGGGTGGCGCTCCCACGGCGCCGTCCTGCATGCGCAGCTCGACGAAGCGGCGGCCGAATGGACGGCCGCCGGGGTCACGCGGGCACTGGTGTCGAACGTGGCCGGTCCGCAGCTGGCCGCGCGCATCGCGGCCCTGCTGCCGACGGGGATCGAGGTCGAATGGTTCGCCTCCACTTTTGAGCGCGCCGGCCTGCGCAACGGCTACCGCGAGCCGGGCCGGCTGGGCTGCGACCGCTTCGCCGCCGCCATCGGCGCGCGCGCACTGGCGCCCGGCCAGGACCTGGTCGTCGCCACCTGCGGCACTGCGACCACGGTCGACGCGGTCACGGCGGATGGCTTGTTCGTGGGCGGCATGATCCTGCCCGGCCTGGCGCTGATGGCGTCCAGCCTGGCCACGAATACGGCGCAACTGCCGCAGGTGGCGCCGGGCGCCCTGCCCGCGCTATTCGGCGACAACACCAACGACGCGATTCTCTCCGGCGTGCTGTCGGCCCAGGCCGGCGCGATCGAGCGCGCCGTCGCCGGCCACCGCGCCTCGGCCTGCATCGTCTCGGGCGGGGCGGCGCCGTATATCGCGCCGGCGCTCAAGGTCGCGCACCAGGTGGTCGATAATATCGTGCTGGTCGGCCTGCAAGCGGCGGCCGCATCGACGAAAGGGGAAACGCCTTGCTGAAATTCGTATTCTGGGCGCTGCTGGCCGCGAACGCGGCGCTGCTGGCCTATGGCCAGGGCGTCCTCGGCCAGCCCGGGGCCGGCGAACGCGAGCCGGCGCGGCTGAAGAACCAGCTGGCGCCCGAACGCATCACACAGCTGACGGCGGTCGAGGCCAAGCGCGCGCTGGATGAGGCCGAGCAGGAAGAAGCCGGAGAGGCCGCGCCGCAGGAGGCCGCCTCGCCTTTACCTCCGCCCACGGCGCCGGTGGCCGTCGCGGCCAACCTGGTCGCCTGCGTCCAGGCCGGACCTTTCAGCGCGGCTGACGCACGCCGTTTCGAAACGCGGGTGGCGAGCCTGGATCTCGCGGCGCGCCAGTCGCGGGTCGAGGTTCCCTTCCAGGAAGTGACCAGCCGCCTGGTCTACCTGCCGCCGAACGGCGGCCGCGAAGGCGCCCAGCGCCGCTCGGCCGAGCTCAAGGAACGCGGTGTCGAGAATTTTTACATCATGCAGGGCGACTCGCCGCTGCGCTGGGCCATCTCGCTCGGTGTGTTCAAGACCGACAGCGCGGCCCAGAAGCTGGTGGCCCAATTGCAGCGCCAGGGCGTGCGCGGCGTGCAGGTCTTGCCGCGCGGTCCGCAGGGTACGCGTACGGCGTTCCAGTACCGCGCGATCGAACCGTCGCTGCGTACGCGGCTATCCGGTATCGCCAGCAATTATCCAGGCGCGACGCTGGGCGATTGCCGTTAGCCTCGGTTGCCTAACTGGCGCAGGCGTGCACGCACCTGCTGCGCCAGCGTGTCGTCATCGAAAGCGCTCGCCAGCTGTTCCAGCCATTCGGTCTCGCCCTCGCGCGCCCATTGTTCCAGCAAATCCCTGAAATACGCCATGTCGCGCGGACCGCCCTTGCCTTCGGCCTGCATGGCGGCAAGACGGACATTGGCTTCGACCAGGTCCGGCGCCAGCGCGTACAGCGCGCGCGCCTTTGCGTGATCGCTGGCGCGGCCCAGTCCGCCCTCGTGGATCAGGCCAAGCCAATAATTGGCGATCGGCTGGCCGGCCGCCCTGGCCTTGTCGAACAAGGCATGGGCACGGTCGTAGTCGCGTGGCACGCCATTGCCCTTGAAATACATGATCCCGAGCCGCAAAATGCCAAGGGGCTCACCGCCGTCAGCCGCCGCCGTCATCCAGCGCACGGCTTGCGCCATGTCCCTGGGCACGATTTCGCCATCCTGCAGGGTGCTGGCAACCTCGGTCATCGCATCGAGGTCGCCGTTGTCGGCGGCTTTCAGGTACCACCGGTAAGCCTCGGCGGGATTCGCGGCCACGCCGCGACCGAAGTTGTACTGCTGGGCCAAGTTGTATTGCGCGGTCACGTCGTCCAATCCGGCGGCCTTCAGGTACCAGCCATGCGCCTGCACGGGGTCGCGCGCCAAGCCCTTCGCGTTTTCCAGGAAGTAGCCATACTTGGTCATCGCCCTCACATAGCCCTGCTCGGCAGACTTGCGATACCAGGCGACAGCCGTCCGTTCATCGGCCGCGACGCCGTCGCCATACTCGTAACGCAGGCCCAGGTTATGCTGTGCGATCGCATTGCCCTGTTCGGCCGACTTGCGATACCAGGCGACGGCCTGCTTCATGTCCTTGCTCAGCCCCTCCCCATTTTCGTACATATAACCCAGGTCGAGTTGGGCCGTGGCGCTGCCCTGGTCTGCCGCGGCGCGATACAGCGCCGCCGCCGCAGGCAGGTCGCGCGCCACCCCGCGCCCCTCGTACAGCGCCCGTCCCAGGGCATAAGCGGCATTGGCCACGCCGCGCGCTGCCGCACGCCCGTACCAGAAAATCGCATAAGCGGGATCCTTCGGATAGCCCTCGCCATCGAAGTAGCGCCAACCCACCATGGCCATCGCGTACGGATTGCCCAGTTCGGCACTGGTGCGCAGCAGCGCCACCGCCTTTTGCTCATCCTTCGGCAACCCCTGCCCGAGCCGGTAGAACTCGGACAGCGCGAAATAAGCCGTGGCATCGCCGTTGTCGGCAGCCCTGCGGTACCACTGCGCCGCCGCGGCCAGGTCGGCGGGGACGCCGCGACCGTTTTCATACGCCCATCCGAGCCTGAACTGGGCCTGTGCATCGCCGCGCTCCGCGCGCCCGGTCAACTGGCGCACATCGGGATTGTCGGGAAGGGACGGCTCTTGCGCGTTGCTGCTCGCGTTGAACTGCTTCCTCAGCTCGGCCATGGCCTGGAAGTACAGGGTGGAGCTGCGGATGCCGGTTTCCTCCAGGCGCCTGAATGCCGCCACGGCGCCCGCCTTGTCGCCGGCCGCCAGCCGCTGCTGCCCGACGTAGAACAGCGCTTCCGTCAACGCATGGGCGCGGGAATGCTCGGGCATCGCGTCGACCTGCGCCAGCAGCGCGTCCTGGCCGATCAGCCCCGCCTGCATCGCCAGCAGCGGCCGGGGCCACGGAGCATCCGGCGCGCTCGCGGCGCGCTGCAAGGCGCCAGGCGGCAGCGGGCGTCGGCCGCGCTGCAACAAGGCGAGTTGGTCGATGATGTCGAGTTCGGCGCCGGCCGACGGGTCGGCCTTGGCCTGCGCGTCCAGATAGCGCCCCATGGCTGCCAGCGCCTGGTCGACCTCGCCCTGCTCCATGAGCGCCCAGGCCAGGTTACGCAGTCCGGTGGCATCCCTGGCGGCCAGCTCGCCGTCGAGCTGGCGGTACAGGCGGACACTGGACGCGTGGTCGCCGGCCTCGAAGGCCAGCGCCGCGCGGCAGGCCCGCGCATCCGGATCGCTGGCGTCGTCCCTGACGATGCGCTGCGCGCGCGCCAGCATGGTCAGGGTGGGCTCCTCCAGCAGCCCCCTGGTATCGCGCGCCAATCTCACCAGCAGGCAGGCATCGGCGCGCGCGATCTTGCCGTCGTCGAGCTTGTCCATCTCCAGCACCAGCTCGCCGGCCACCGCAGCCATGCGCACCAGGTCGACGTCGCGGGCGCTGTAGCCAAGCGCCTGGACGCCGATCTTGTCGCTCGCTCGCAGGCTGTAGCGGCCATATGCCAGCTCGTCGAGCTGCTTGCCTTGCGCGTGCAGCTCCGGCACGTCGGCGGCCGGGATGGTGAGCGCCTTGGCCCGATAGTCGACCATGTGGTTGACCTGGTTGCCGCGGAAGACGTAGCTTTCCTGGGCCTGGAAATAGCGGTTGTCGATATGGCGCGACCATGGCGCCTGCCTGGCGCGCACGTCGTCCGGCCAGACGATGTCGAGACGATAGCGCCCATGGAAGCGCGCCGCCGGCATCTCGAGCGGAAACTGCCGCACCAGGTTGTCCGGCAGCGTCAGCACGCCATCGAGCGGACGCACGCGGTAGTCGATTGCATGCGCGCCATCGACCGGCTTGACCGCCTTGGGCAGGCGAAAACGTGCGCGCAGCTCCAGCTGGTTGGCCTGTTTGTCGTCGACCACCGCGGGCGCTTCGAGCAGGACGACGCCGGGATAGCGCTTCTCGTAATCCCTCAGCGCGGTCTTCTTCAGCTCCAGCGGAGAGAGCGCGGCAAAGCCCGGGCGCGCACGCTCGGCCATCCCGGCGCGGAAGATCTCGCGCGTTGCCAGCGCGGCGTCGCCCTCGTAGTCCGCGACCGTGATGGTTTCCACGACCTCGTATTCGGGGACCTGTCCATCCTGTTCCGGCAGCACGATCAACGCGGTGGCGGAAGGATCGACCGGCAAGCCTGCGGCACCGGGGAACGGCGCCGACAGCTTCGCGAGCGGCGCCTGCTGGCCGGCGCCGGTCGGGTCGACGTAATAGCGTTTGCCATCGACCTGCAACTCCACGATGACGTGGTCGAACCAGCCCGGCGACGGCCCGCCCTTGGCCGGCAGTTGCGGCGCGCTGGCCGACAGCAGCACCGGCCGCGCCGCGATTCCAAGCTCCCCCAGCAGCGCGACCAGCAGGTAGCTCTTGTCCTTGCAATCCCCGAAACGGCGCTGGAGCACCGTGGCGGGGGCTTGCGGCTTGTGCGAGTTCTCGCCGATCGCGACGCTGAAGTAGCGGACCTCGTCCTGCACCCATTGCAGGGCGGCCGCCGCCTGCGCCGAGGGCGTGCCCTGGCTGCGGAACCGGTTGGCCAGTGACTTGAGCGCGGGACTGCTGTCCGCTGGCGGGAACAACCCGCTGGCCCAGCGCGCCACCGAAGCCCAGTCGGGGAATTCGGACAACTGCAGCGTCCTGGCCGGCAAATAATCGCGGGCAACGGAAGGCTCGGACTCGATCGCATCGATGCCGCTGCCCTCGAAGACCAGCATGTCGAGCGCCCCGCCCTGGATGCTGCGGGGCGCGATCGGGACGCTGCGGTAGTCGCCAAGCTGGCGCCAGGCCGGCTTGCGCCCCTTCGGGTAGAGCACGGTCAGCCGGCGCCGCTCGACCGGCGACGCGCGGTCCCACGCATACTCGCCGAACCACTGTTTCCCGAACACCGGGTTGGCGCCCGCCACGCTATAGGTCAGCCACAAGGTATCGCCGATCCTCACGTCTTCCAGCAGCAACTGGACGGTGCTGGCGCCGCCGTACATGCCCTGTCCGAGCGCCTCCTCGCGCTGCAGGACGCGCGCATCGACGGTCGCGGTGCGGTCCAGCACCTTTCCATCGCGCAGAATTGCGACGCGGTGCAGGTTCAGGGTCTGGTAGTCGGCGTGGTAGCTCAGGCTCACCTGCCCGATCGCCGGCAGCGCGCTGCGGTCGTTGACCTGGATCGCGCGGTTGACGAGATAGGCGGGCTGGTCGGCGACGAGCGCCTGCGTCTCGTCGAGGCGCAACACCACGGCATCGAGGCGTTCGGTGCGCGGTATGTCGGCCAGCGGCTGGGCCCAGCCCGGCAATGGCGCCGCGCGCTGCCAGCCTGGCTTGCCTGGCTTGCCTGGCTTGCCTGGCTTGGCAGCGGCAGCGTGCCCGGAAGGGGCGGCAAGGACGGAGGAGACATTCGAGCACGCCAGCAGCGTGGCAAGGGCAATGGGAGCGTAACGCATGAGGATAGTTTTCAGTATTTACTGAAGAGTAACCATGGGCTTTCCGCCTTGCAAGGGTCCTGCGTGGATCGTCGCGCGACTGTAGCGAAAATGAGAAGGGCCGACCTTCGAGGTGTCGAAAATCTTTACATCAATACTTATGCCATAAAACTTAAGTTAATCAAATCAAAGACTTATCGAGCTGGCACGGCAGTTGCTTATTATCAAAACAAGTTGTTTTCATAAAATATAAATTACTCTGGGGAAATCATGAAAAAGATCTTTGGTACTGCACTGCTGGCTGTTGCTTGCGCGATCTCGACCTCGGCCTCTGCCGCAATCCTGGACATGGACAGCACGTTTGGTCCTGGAAAGCTGTCGAACGGTAGCTACAATCCCGTCTACGGCGGACTGTCCAACCTGACCGGAAACTACGAGGTCAACAGCCTGTCGTTCTCCTTCACCTTCCTGGACGATGGCACGGATACCTGGAGCAAATCGACCAAGACCACGACGACCATTGGCAATTACCAGCCGCACCCGTGGACCAACTGGAAGTACCGCGAAGTCGGCGTGACCAATACGACCACCAAGACGTCCGAGCAGGAGAGCGCCATGCTGATGTTCGGCGATCTGGTGCTCGGCAGCGGCGCGACGAAGCTGTTGACGACGCAGGAAACGACCGGTTCGTACTCCTACCTCCACTACGACGGGGCGGAGTGCAAGAAGCAGAAACACAAGGAGAAGTGCACTTACTACAAATCGGTCGTGACCAACACCGATGTCCTGGTCAAGAACGACTACAAGGGCGGCTTCGAGCTGACCGGCACGATCACCGAAAAGTCGCTGATCCAGCAGATACTCGAACATGGCGCACTGTCGCTGAACCTCGCGATCGGCGGCGACCTGATGCTGACCGGCAGCAAGGTCTCGCTCGACTACACGCAGATCGAGACCCCGGCCGAAGTGCCTGAACCAGCGAGCCTGCTGCTCGGCGCCGCCGGACTGGCCGCCATCGGCTTCCTGCGTCGTCGCCGCAACGCCGCACAGGCATAAGCGGTTTCCTTCCGCTCGAAGAAATGGCCGGTTCGCCGGCCATTTTTCATGGCGCTGTCATCGTTAGATATGGATGAGCATTGAACTGCTGAGCTGACCCGCGGTCCAATCCTGGTCGTCATCGATCGGGAGCGCACGATGAAAGCGCCGAAGTTCGAGAAGCTGTTCGCCCAACTGCCTCAACTGAACCAGCCGCAGCGTCAGCAGGTGCTCGCCGCCCTGCATCCAGCAGCCGGGCTCGACCGGGTGGTCGCCCTCATCGACGAGATCCGGTCAAAGGGGCGCTGCTGCCCGGATTGCGGCTGCGAGCGTTGCCATCGGCATGGTCACGCTAACGACCTGCAACGCTTTCGCTGTTGCGCGTGCGGCCGCACGTTCAACGACCTGACCGGTACACCACTGGCGCGGCTCAGGCACAAGGGCAGGTGGCTCGATTATCTGGACACGGTGCTCGATTCCCGCACGGTCCGCTCTGCGGCCAAGCGGGTCGGCGTGCACCCCAACACCACCTTCCGCTGGCGCCATCGCTTTCTCGACCGGGTCAAGGACGACCGGCCCGAGCGCCTTGTCGGCATCGTCGAGGCCGATGAAATGTTCCTGCTCGAATCGCAGAAGGGGTCACGCAAGCTCGATCGCAAGCCGCGCAAGCGTGGCGGCAGAGCCGCCTTGCGCGGCATTTCGCACCACCTCGACTGCATCCTGGTGGCGCGCGACCGCAGCGGCCAGACCATCGACGCCGTGACCGGTCGCAGCGCCTTGAAGGTGGCCCAGCTGGTCAGACACTTGCTGCCGAAACTCGATCCCCAGGCGCTGTTGGTCACCGATGCCAACGCCGCCTATCCCGCCTTCGCCCGTGCCCATGGCGTCGCCCACCAGGCCGTCAATCTCAGTGCCGGCGAACGCGTCCGCAACGGCGCCGAGGGCGCCATCCACGTTCAAAATGTCAACGCCTATCACCGGCGCTTCAAGGAATGGCTGGCACGTTTCCATGGCGTGGCGTCACGCTGGTTACCCAACTACCTGGGCTGGCAGTGGACGCTCGATGGCGGGCGGGTCACTTCTGTCGAACAATTGCTGCGTATTGCATTCGGGGTCATCAACAGATAACGGTGACAGCGCCTTTTTCATGGCGCTGTCGCCGTTGGCCATGGGCCGTCCATGGCCGGACGAATCAGCGCTGGACCACGATCGGCTTGAAGCCAAGGCTGGCCGGCAGCGCGCGCATGGCTTCCAGCGCCTCGGCGCGGCTGGCGTAGGGGCCGCCATACAGGCGGTTCAGGGAACCCACCTTCACCACCTCCAGCTTGCCCAGCTCGACGCCGGCATTGGTGATCTTTTCGCCCATCGCCTCGGCGGTGCCGGCCCGGCCATAGGCGCCGAACTGGATGAAATAACGTCCGGCGCTGGTGGGAGCCGAAGCGGGAGCGGACTCGGCAGCAGCCGGCTCCGCCTGCCTCACCAGCGCCGCGCTGTCGGAATGGATCCGGTCTTCCAGCATCAGCGCCTCGATCTCGGGCGGCGCCGATTGCGCGATCGATGCGACTTCGCGGCGCGCGGCCGCGATCTGCGCCGGCGGGATGATCGGATCGCCCGGGAACAAGCGTTCGATCTCGACCTCGTGGCTCCCCTTGCCCAGCAGGCCGAGCTTGAGCGCCGCCGTATACGAAACGTCGATGATGCGGCTGGCGTGGAAGGGACCGCGGTCGTTGATGCGCACCACGACCGAATTGCCGGTATCGAGGCTGGTCACGCGCACATAGGATGGAATCGGCAGGGTCGGATGCGCGGCCGTCATCTTGTACATATCGTACAGTTCGCCGGACGCCGTGCGCTGGCCATGAAACTTGACGCCATACCAGGTGCTGACGCCACGCGCGCTGTACGGCACGTCATTCCCCAGCGGCGTATAGGTCTTGCCCAGCACCGTGTAGGGACGGCTGGTCCACTTGTTGAAGGGCTCGGCCTTGACCACGGCGTCCGGCACGTCGAGCAGGCCGTCGGGAATGTTGTCGCCGGGGCCGTCGTCCTTGTAGTAACCGCCGCGGCCCGACTTGGCGGCCGGTAGCTGGGGCGCCTTGCCATGCTTGGCGGTCGGTTTATGTGGCCAGGGGAAAGGATTGAGCCGTTTGTGTTCTCCGGTGCTGCTGCAGGCTGATACTAAAATGGCAACCGGTATGACCGCCAGGAAGCTTGTACGAACGCCCATTGGCTGTCCTTTATCGTGTTGGAACGACACCCAGTCTACGATGTCTTGTCGTACTCATCAATATACAGGCATCAAGTCGGGACGAATTGATGCCTGTTTTATCACGGGGCGGGATGATCCGGTGGCCAACCGCGGGCTCCGGTTTAGCGCCGGATATCCTGACAGCCAACCATCACTGCGTGGACGGGGGACCCGTTCACCCTACGTCTGCACCAGTTTACGATGTCTTTGAATACTCATCAATATGCCGGCGCCAAGGCCGAGCGTGATAAAGGCCGTGCCGCCGTAACTCATGAAGGGTAGCGGCACCCCCACGACAGGCAATATCCCGGCGACCATGCCCATATTGACGAAGGCATAAGTAAAGAAAATCATCGCGATCGAACCGGCCAGCAGGCGGCCGAAGGTGTTCGGCGCATTGGCCGCGATCATCAGGCCACGTCCGATCAGGAGCAGGTAGACGAACAGCAGGAACAGGTTGCCGACCAGGCCGAATTCCTCGGAATACACCGAGAACACGAAGTCGGTGGTGCGTTCCGGCACGAATTCCAGGTAGCCCTGGGTGCCCTGCATATAGCCCTTGCCGGTCAGGCCGCCCGAGCCGATCGCGATGATCGACTGGATGATGTGGAAGCCCTTGCCCAGCGGGTCGGAGGTCGGGTCGATCAGGGTCATCACCCGCTGGCGCTGGTAGTCGTGCATCATCGACCAGCCGATCGGCAGGAAGGCCAGCACGCTCACCGCCACCGCGACGATCGCCTTCCACGACAGGCCGGCCAGGAAGATCACGTACAGGCCCGACGACGCGACCAGCAGCGAGGTGCCGAGGTCGGGTTGCTCCATGATGAGGGCGACCGGGATCATCAGGATCACGGCGGCCACGATATAGTGCCGCCAGCCGGCCACCTGGGCCCGGGTCTGGAAGTACCAGGCCAGCATCAGCGGCAGGCCGATCTTCATGATCTCGGACGGCTGGATGTCGATGACGCCAATGTGCAGCCAGCGCTGCGCGCCCTTCTTGATCAGGCCAAACATCGCGACCGCGACCAGCAGGGCCACGCCGATCGCGTAGACCGGCACCGCCAGCCGCATCAGGGTTTGCGGCGCGATGTTCGCGGCTACCCACATCACCGCGAACGACAGCAGGAAGTTGCGGATCTGGTGCTCGACGCGGTCCGGAAAATCGGCGCCGGCCGACATCATGGTGACCATGCTGATCGTCACCAGCATGGCCAGGATCAGGGTCAGCGGCAGATCGAACACCGTGAAATACGGGCGCAGGCGGCGGCGCAGCGAGCGCCGTTCTGGAATATGGGCCATGGCTTACTCGGTTCGGGTGGCGATGACGGGGGCCGCAGCCGGCGCCGCCTTCTTGACGGTGACGGGACGGGCGCCTTCCTTCGGTGCCGGCGGTGGCGCCGGACGCTTGCCGAGGAGCGCGTAGTCGAGCACCTTGCGCGCGATCGGCGCCGCCACGACGCCGCCGAAGCCGGCATTCTCGACCACCATCGCCAGCGCGATACGCGGCTGCTCGACCGGCGCGAAGGCGGTGAACAGCGCGTTGTCGCGATGGCGTTCGTCGATCGCGTTGGCATCGTATTTCTTGCCGCGCAGGCCGATCACCTGCGCGGTGCCGGTCTTGCCGGCCGAGGTGTACGCGGCGGTGGAGAAGGCGCGTTGTCCGGTGCCTTCGCGCATCACGCCGGCCATCGCATCCTTGATGAAGTCGAGGTGCTCCTGCTTCATCGCCAGGCGCCGGGTTTCCTTGGGCACGGTCAGGGTGCGCTCGCGGGTGATGCCGTCCTCGACCATCTTGACCAGGTGCGGCTTCATCACCACGCCGTCATTGGCCAGGATCGCGGTCGCATGCGCCAGCTGCAGCATGGTGTAGTGGTTGAAGCCCTGGCCGATCGAGATCGAGATGGTGTCGCCGCCCACCCATTTCTGGGCCGCGCGGTTGCGCTTGAAGCGCTCGGCCTTCCATTCCTTCGACGGCAGCACGCCGACTTTTTCATGATCGAGGTCGATCCCGGTCGGCTGGCCGAAACCGAATTCGCGCATGAACTTGGAGATGTTGTCGATCCCCATCTCGTTGCCCAGCTGGTAGTAATAGGTGTCGCAGGAGTGGGCGATCGAGTGGTACATATTGACGATGCCGTGGCCGCCCGGCTTGTCGTCGTTGAAGCGGTGCCCGCCCAGCATGAAGAAACCGGGGTCGCGGATCGCGTCCTGCGGACGGCGGTAGCCCATCTCGAGCGCCGCCAGCGACATGAAGGGCTTGAAGGTCGAACCGGGCGGATAGGTGCCCGACAGCGGACGGTTCATCAGCGGCCGGTCGAGCGAGGTGTTCAACTCGTTCCAGCTCTGGTAGTCGATGCCGTCGACGAACAGGTTCGGATCGAAGCCGGGCCGCGAGACGTAGGCCAGCACGTCGCCGGTCGACGGTTCGATCGCCACCAGCGCGCCGCGGTGGTCGCCGAAGGCTTCCTCGGCGACCTTCTGCAGTTCGATGTCGATCGACAGGATCAGGTTGCTGCCCGGGACCGGCGCCGTGCGCTTGAGCGTACGGATCGCGCGGCCGCCGGCCGAGCGCTCGACCTGCTCGTAGCCCGTGACGCCGTGCAGCTGGCGCTCGTAGCGCTTCTCGACGCCTTCCTTGCCGATGTGGTCGGTGCCGTTGTAGTTGGCGGCGTCGTCGCCCTCCTCAATCGCGGCGGCTTCCTTGGCGTTGATGCGGCCGATGTAGCCGATCACGTGCGAGGCCACCTCGCCCATCGGGTACTGGCGGAACAGGCGCGCCTGCACCTCGACGCCGGGAAAACGGAAACGCTGGGCGGTGAAGCGCGCCACTTCGTCGTCGGTCAGTCGGGTGCGCAGCGGCACGCTGGCGAAGCTGCGCGACTCTTCGCGCAGGCGCTTGAAGCGGCGCCGGTCGCGCGCATCGATCGCCACCAGCTTGGCCAGCTCGTCGATCACCGATTCCATGTCGGCCTGCAGCTTGGACGGCGTGATCTCGAGCGTGTAGGCGGAATAGTTGCGCGCCAGGACCACGCCGTTGCGGTCCACGATCAGGCCCCGGTTGGGCACGATCGGCACCAGCGCGATGCGATTGTCCTCGGCCTGCGCCGCGTACTGGTCGTGGTGCAGCACCTGCAGCCAGACCACGCGCGCAACCAAGAGGCCGAAGCAGATGAAGACGAGCGCCACCAGCGCCGTGAGGCGCATCCGGAACTGGTGGATCTCGCGGTCGCTGTCCTTGAACTCGGTCATTCTCGATAAGCCTGGTCGGGTCGCCCGTTCAGATCGGGCGGGTATGGTCGCGGTCGACGGCGCGCCGCTGCGGCGCCAGCAGCAGCCAGGTGATCACCGGCCACATGGCCACCGCCACCACGCTCTCGACGAACGGCAGCAGGCCGGGGAAGCGGCCGGAAACGATCATGTGCACGACCAGCTGGATGGCCTGGGCCAGCAGCAGCAGCGGGAACACGTGCATGGCCTGGGTCAGCAGCGGGAACCACAGCACGCGGCGGTGGATCATGATGGCCAGGTAGGACAGCACGGTGTAGGCGAGCGCGTTCTCGCCCAGCAGGCTGGCGTCGTGCACGTCCATCAACAGGCCCATGCAGAAGGCGACGCCGATGCCGACCTTGCGCGGCTGGTGGATGCCCCAGAACACCAGCACCAGCGCGACGAAGTCGGGCGCCCCGACCCAGCGGCCCCAGGGCATCAGGTTGAGCATGAAGGCGCACACCAGGCTGAAGGCGATGAACAGCGGGCTGACGGGCAGCAGGATGTAATGCGGACGGCGACCGGGCATGGCGGCTTACTCCGTTCGGGCGGCCGGCGCAGGCGCGGTCGCGGTCGTTGCAGGTGGCGTGGCGGCAGGCGTCGCCGGACGTGGCGTGGCCGGCGGAGTCGCCGCAGGCTGGCTGGCCGGCGTCGGCGCGCCATTGGTGGGGGCCGGGGCGGCGGGCGCGCCGGCCGCCGGCAGCGGCGAGGCCGGCAGCGGCAGCGGCGGCACCGGCGCCATCTTCGGCATATTGCGTCGGCTGGCAGCAGGCGGCGCCTCCGGCCCCGGGCGCGGCGGCAAGGCATTGTGCGACATGATCACCAGCACCTGGCGATTGCGGTCGATGCCGGCCAGCGGCTGGCCGACCACGCGGCCGAACGAGCCGGCGGCCTTTTCGACCTGGGTCACGCGCGCCACCGCCAGGCCGGCCGGGTATATGCCGTCCAGGCCCGAGGTCACCAGCACGTCGCCGACCTGGATGTCGGCGTCCTGGGCCACGAAGCGCAGGTCGAGCAGGCCCGTATTGCCGCGGCCATAGACGATGCTGCGCAAGCCGCTGCGCAGTACCTGCACCGGAATGGCCTGGTCCTTGTCGGTCAGCAGCGTGACTTCGGAGGTGAACGGGAACACGCGGGTGACCTGGCCGACCACGCCGGCGTGGTCGATCACCGGCAGGCCGAGCGACACGTCGTCGCGCGAACCGCGGTTGATCACGATGCGGCGGGTGGACGGGTCGCGTGCGTCATACAGGATCTCGGCCATCTGCGACTGCACCGGCAACTGCTGCTTGCCTTCCATCAGGCGTCGCAGATGCGCGTTCTCGGCCATCTGGAACTGGGCCTGCTGCAGCAGCTGGGCGCGCGCCAGCTCCTGGTGCTTGAGGGCCTGCACTTCCTTCTGCAAGGTCGACAGCGACGAGAAATAATCGCCCATATTGGCCAGCGCCTCGCGTGGCATCAGGGCCGCCATCTGCATCGGATAGAGCACGGTGGCCGCGACCTGGCGCACGCCGGACAGCACTCCCATGCGGGCGTCGACGAACAGCAATACGATGGCGATCAGTGCGCAGACCGTCGCCTTGACTCGTGCTGGGGCGCCTTGTTTGAACAGCGGCGGAGGACTGTATTCCATGACGTCCGTTGGTGATAACGCGGGCGATCAATACCAAGGCGGGCAGACGCGCGCAGCTTGTGACCGCACGCCCTGCCCGCCCCCGTCGATCACGTGCGTCTTATTCGTACGAGAAGATCGAACCAAGCTTGTCCATGCGCTCGAGGGCCATGCCCGAGCCGCGCACCACGCAGGTGAGCGGATCTTCTGCGGCCAGCACCGGCAGGCCGGTTTCTTCCATCAGGAGGCGGTCCAGGTCGCGCAGAAGCGCGCCGCCGCCGGTCAGCATCATGCCTTTTTCGGCGATGTCGGCGCCCAGTTCCGGCGGCGCCTGTTCCAGCGCGTTCTTCACGGCCGACACGATCTGGTTGAGCGGATCGGTGAGGGCTTCCAGGATCTCGTTGCTCGAAATGGTGAACGAACGCGGGATGCCTTCGGACAGGTTGCGGCCCTTGACTTCCATTTCCTTGACTTCGGAACCCGGGAACGCCGAGCCGATCGCCTTCTTGATCGCTTCGGCGGTCTGTTCGCCGATCAGCATGCCGTAGTTGCGGCGGATGTAGTTGACGATGGCTTCGTCGAACTTGTCGCCGCCCACGCGCACCGAGCCTTTATAGACCATGCCGCCCAGCGAGATGATGCCCACTTCGGTGGTGCCGCCGCCGATGTCGACCACCATCGAGCCGGTCGCTTCCGAGACCGGCAGGCCGGCGCCGATCGCGGCCGCCATCGGCTCTTCGATCAGGTAGACCTGCGAGGCTCCGGCGCCCAGCGCCGATTCGCGGATCGCGCGGCGCTCGACCTGGGTCGAGCCGCATGGCACGCAGATGATGATGCGCGGCGACGGACGGAAGAATTTCGAGTCGTGCACCATGCGGATGAACTGCTTGAGCATCTGTTCGGTGACGGTGAAGTCGGCGATCACGCCATCCTTCATCGGGCGGATCGCTTCGATATTGCCGGGTACCTTGCCGAGCATCTGCTTGGCTTCCTTGCCGACTGCCTGGATGGTCTTCTTGCCGTTCGGGCCACCTTCCTGGCGGATCGCGACCACCGACGGCTCGTCCAGGACGATGCCCAGGCCGCGGACGTAGATCAGCGTGTTGGCGGTGCCGAGGTCGATCGCCAGGTCATTCGAGAAGTAGCTGCGTAAAAAACCAAACATGGGTGTCCTGATGCGCATCAATGTGCGCCTAAACATTGATCGGGGATTCTGTGCCGCACCTGCCAAGCAATGGGCACCGCGGACTTCACATGCGCGGGCGCCGGGCTTTCGGCACGACAACGCATTAGCCCGCCATTCTACCTTATAATTTGTCGTTTACATGCTGAATACAGGTGGTTTTCCCCACCGAATTGCAAGCGATTTGGACGGTGTTTGCAGGGTTTTATCGCCTTTAAGATGCCGTTCGCTGACAACTTGCTAACATTCATTATTCGCCGAATCACTTTTTGCGCGCTGATGGCGTGCCATATAGCCATGTCCCTGACCCTTTCCGACGTAAAACGCATCGCCAATCTGGCCCAGCTCGACATGGACGAAGCCCATGCCGAGACCGCGCTGGCCGAGCTGAACGGCATCTTCGCGCTGGCCGAGCAGATGCAGGCGGTCGACACCACCGGCGTGGCGCCGCTGGCCCAGCCGCTGTCGGCCATCCTGGCCCTGCCGCTGCGCCTGCGCGACGATGCGGTGACCGAAGAGAACCGCCGCGAGGACTACCAGGCGCCGGCGCCGAAGGCGCAGGACGGCCTGTACCTGGTGCCGAAGGTCATCGAGTAAACCGCCGCTTTCACGAATCGCTTAAAGATCGAACCGCACATGCATAACAAGACCATCAAGGAGCTGTCCGCGCTCCTGCACTCGAAACAGGTGTCCGCGACCGAGCTGGCGCGCCACTACCTCGGCCGCATCGACGCGAGCGGGCATAACGCCTTCCTGCACGTGGACCACGAACTGACGCTGGCCCAGGCCGCGGCGGCCGACGACCGCCTGGCCCAGGGCACGGCCGGCCCGCTGACCGGCGTGCCGATCGCGCACAAGGACATTTTCGTCACCCGCGGCTGGCGCACCACGGCCGGCTCGAAGATGCTGGACGGTTACGTCAGCCCCTTCGACGCGACCGTCGTCGACCGCTTCAAGGCGGCCGGCATGGTCACCCTGGGCAAGGTCAACCTGGACGAATTCGCGATGGGATCGGCCAACGAGAACTCGGCCTATGGCGCGGTGAAGAACCCGTGGGACGCCAGCGCCGTGCCGGGCGGTTCGTCGGGCGGCTCGGCCGCGGCGATCGCCGCGCGCCTGGCGCCGGCCGCCACCGCGACCGACACCGGCGGCTCGATCCGCCAGCCGGCCGCCTTCTGCGGCGTCACCGGCATCAAGCCGACCTATGGCCGCGTGTCGCGCTTCGGCATGATCGCCTTCGCCTCGTCGCTGGACCAGGGCGGCCCGATCGCCCAAACCGCCGAGGATTGCGCGCTGCTGCTCAACGAAATGATCGGCTTCGACGAACGCGATTCGACCAGCCTCACGGTCGAACAGGGCAATCTGCGCGAAGACTATACGCGCGACCTGAACAAGCCTCTGGCCGGCCTGCGCATCGGCGTGCCGTCGGAATACTTCGGCGAAGGCCTGGCTAGCGACGTCGAAGGCGCGGTGCGCGCGGCGCTCGAGCAGTTCGTGAAACTGGGCGCTGTCCTGGTCGACATCTCGCTGCCCAAGACGGCGCTGTCGATCCCGACCTATTACATCATCGCGCCGGCCGAAGCCTCGTCGAACCTGTCGCGCTTCGACGGCGTACGCTACGGCCACCGCGCTGCGGAGTACAAGGATTTGCAGGACATGTACCGCAAAACCCGCGCCGAAGGCTTCGGCAGCGAGGTGAAGCGCCGCATCCTGGTCGGCACCTATGTGCTGTGCCACGGCTACTACGACGCCTATTACGTGCAGGCGCAAAAGATCCGGCGCCTGATCGCCGACGACTTCCAGGCCGCCTTCGCCGACAAGTGCGATGTGATCATGGGACCGGTGGCGCCGACGGTGGCATGGGACCTGGGCTCCAAGGCCAACGACCCGGTGGCGAACTACCTGGCCGACATCTTCACGCTGTCGACCAGCCTGGCCGGCCTGCCCGGCATGTCGATCCCCTGCGGTTTCGGAGAAGGCGACAAGAACGGCAAGCGCCCGGTGGGCCTGCAAATCATCGGCAACTACTTCGCCGAGGCGAAGCTGCTGAACATCGCGCACCAGTACCAGCAGGCGACCGACTGGCACCAGCGTACGCCCGAAGGCGTGTGACGCGCACCCACCGTAGGATGGACGGGGACGCCGAGTCGGCTCTGCCGTCCACGCGTCCAGCCACTGCTAGCACAGAATAGAGAGAATTATTATGCAATGGGAAGTCGTCATCGGTCTTGAGAATCACGTCCAGCTCACGACCCAATCGAAAATCTTCAGCGGCAGCTCGATCCGTTTCGGCGCCGAGCCGAACACGCAAGCCAGCCCGGTCGACCTGGCGCTGCCGGGTGTGCTGCCGGTGCTGAACCGCGGCGCGGTCGAACGCGCGATCCGTTTCGGCCTGGCGGTCGGCGCAAAAATCGCGCCGCAGTCGGTCTTCGCGCGCAAGAACTACTTTTATCCCGACCTGCCGAAGGGTTACCAGATCAGCCAGTTCGAGGATCCGGTGGTCCAGGGCGGCACGGTCAGCTTCGCCTACGAGAAGGACGGCAAGCTCGAGACCAAGACCGTCAACCTGACCCGCGCCCACCTCGAGGAAGACGCGGGCAAATCGCTGCATGAAGACTATGCCGGCATGAGCGGCATCGACCTGAATCGCGCTGGCACGCCGCTGCTCGAGATCGTGTCCGAGCCCGAGATGCGCAGCGCGAACGAGGCGGTGGCGTATGCCAAGGCCCTCCACTCGCTGGTGATGTGGCTGGGCGTCTGCGACGGCAATATGCAGGAGGGGTCGTTCCGCTGCGACGTCAACGTCTCGGTGCGCCCGGTCGGCCAGAAGGAATTCGGCACCCGCTGCGAGATCAAGAACCTGAACTCGTTCCGCTTCATGGAAGAGGCGATCCACTACGAAGTGCGGCGCCAGATCGAGCTGATCGAGGACGGCGGCAAGGTAATCCAGGCGACGCGCCTGTGGGACCCGGACCGCAAGGAGACGCGCTCGATGCGCACCAAGGAAGACGCGCAGGATTACCGCTACTTCCCCGACCCCGACCTGCCGCCGCTCGTGATCGGCCAGGACTGGATCGACCGCGTGAAGGCCGAGATGCCCGAACTGCCGGGCGCCCTGCGCGCGCGCTTCACGGGCGAGTACGGCCTGCCGGAGTACGACAGCCTGGTCCTGACCTCGTCGAAGGCGATGGCTGGCTACTACGAAGCCGTGGTGGCGAAGGCCGGCAAGGAAAACGCCAAGGCAGCCGCCAACTGGATGATGGGCGACGTCTCGTCGACCCTGAACCGCGAAGGCGTGGACATCGGCGACGCCCCGGTGACCGCGGCGCAACTGGCGCTCCTGCTCAAGCGCATCGCCGACGGCACGATCTCGAACAAGGCCGGCAAGGAAGTCTTCGCCGCGATGTGGGAAGCCAAATCGACCGATGAAGCGCTGGCCGACACCGTGATCGACCAGAAGGGCCTGAAGCAGATCTCCGACACCGGCGCGCTGGAAGCGATCGTCGACGAAGTCCTGGCCGCCAACGCCAAGTCGGTCGAACAATACCGCGCCGGCAAAGAAGCCGCCATCAACGCCCTGATCGGTCAAGCGATGAAGGCGTCGAAAGGCAAAGCCAATCCCGCCCAAGTCACCGAACTGCTAAAACAAAAACTCGCCGGCTAATCCCTAGCCCATCGACAATGAGGGTCAGAGTAGAATTGTTGAGCAATTTCCCAAAATTGCCAGTAATTCGACTCTGACCCTCATTGTTTTCAAGCGCAAGAAATTGCCCAGGTCTCGCACTCTGTCCCCACTTATTGAGCTCACGCGAGAAATTGCTCAATAATTCGACTCTGACCCTCATTATTCAGACGGTTCGAATTTCTCTGGACTCAACGCTTTTTAGGCGTAGTCCTCAAGCGCTCAGACGACTCCCGCTTTTTGTAGAATCAGGAAATTAAATCGAGTCCGCGGAGCAAATAAATAATTAGGGTCAGAGTCGAATTGTTTGGCAACTCTAGAAAATTGCTCAATAAATCGACTCTGACCCTAATTAATTTGCAAGACTTTCTGCAAATCTAAATTAGGGTCAGAGTCGAATTGTTTGACAACTTTGAGGAATTGCCCAATAAATCTACTCTGACCCTAATTGTTGGGTAATTGTTTTAGATGCCGTAGCGGGTGCGGTAGGCGGCGACGGCGTCTTTGTGCTGGGACAGGCTAGGGTCCTGGGTGTGGGTGTTGAGGTAGGTGAACAGGTCTTCGAGGTTGGCGATCGAGATCACGGGGATGTTGAATTCGCGCGAGACTTCCTGGACTGCGGACAGTTCGGATAAGTCGTCGTCCTTGCCGGAACGCTCCATGCGGTCCAGGGCGATCAGGACGGCGGCCGGTTCGGCGCCGGCGGCGCGGATCATCGTTACGGATTCGCGCACCGAGGTGCCGGCCGAGATCACGTCGTCGATGATGACGACCTTGCCCTGCAGTTTGGCGCCGACGATGGTGCCGCCCTCGCCGTGGTCCTTCGCTTCCTTGCGGTTGTAGGCGAACGAGGTATCGCGGCCCTTCGCGGCCAGGGCCACGGCCGTGGCGCTGGCCAGGGTGATGCCCTTGTAGGCCGGACCGAACAGCATGTCGAATTCGACGCCGGAGTCGAGCAGGGTCTGGGCGTAGAACTGGGACAGCTTGCCCAGCGTGGCGCCGTCGTGGAACAGGCCGGCGTTGAAGAAGTACGGCGACAGACGGCCGGCCTTGGTCGTGAATTGGCCGAACCTCAATACTTCGGCCTCGACCGAAAAACCGATGAATTGCTGGCGCAGGTCGCTCCGCAGTTCGCTCATATACTTCTCCCCTGAATGTCGAAAGCGGCTATTTTAATCCGTCGCGGCGTCGGCGGCGACCACCCGCGCTACCTCGTCCGGATTGACCGGCTTGACCAGATGACGCTCGAAGCCAGCGGCTTCACTGCGCGCATGGTCGGCCGCCAGCCCGTAGCCGCTCAGCGCCACCAGGCGGCAGCCTTGTCCTCCAGGCAGGGCGCGGATACGCGCGGCGAGCTGGTAGCCGTCCAGCACCGGCAGGCCGATGTCGAGCAAGGTCAGGTCTGGCCGGAAGCGATCGACCGCCGCCAGCGCGCCGACCGGGTCGTGGTACACCTCGACCGTGTGGCCGTGCGCGCGCAGCAGGCGGCCCAGCGTGTCGGCGCCGTCGGCATTGTCGTCCACCAGCAGCACGCGCTGCGGCGCAACGCCCGGCAGCGCCGCCGGCGCCGGTTCGGCTGGCGCCGGCGTCAGGACTGCGCTGCATAGCGGCAGGCGCACCACGAACTCGCTGCCCAGGCCTCGTCCCTCGCTGTGCGCATGGACGCTGCCGCCATGCAGCTCGACGATGTTCTTCACCAGCGCCAGCCCGATCCCAAGCCCGCCTTCGGCGCGGTCGATGCTGCGCTTGCCCTGAAAGAACAGCTCGAACACCTGCTCGCGCACCTCGGGCGCGAGGCCGATGCCGGTGTCGCGCACGCTGATCTCGACCGCATCGAGACCGTCGTGCAGTATGCGCCGTACGCGCAGCCACAGCCTGCCACCCGGCTCGGTATAGCGCGCCGCATTGGTCAGCAGGTTCGACACCACCTGCGCCAGCCGCACCGGATCGCCTTCCCACACCAGGCCGGGCTCGATCTCGACCTGCAATTGATGGCGGCGCTGCTCGATCAGCAGGCTCGCCATCTCGACCGCCTTGTCGATCACCCGCGCCAGCTCGACCCGCTCGATCTTGAGCTCGATCTTGCCGCGCGTGACGCGCGAGACGTCGAGCAGGTCGTCCACCAGCCGCACCAGGTGGTCCACCTGGCGCTGGATGATCTCGCCCTCCCGGCCGTGCGCGCCATCGCCGCGCATGCGCATCAGCTGCAGCGCGGTGACGATCGGCGACAGCGGATTACGCAGCTCGTGGCCGAGCATGGCCAGGAACTCGTCCTTGGCCTGGCTGGCCGCGCCCAGGTCCACCAGCAGCTGCTCACGCTCGCGGTGGGCGCGCTCGATCGCCTGGCGGCTGCGCACGTGTTCCGTCACCTCGACCGCGACCACGATCACGCCATCCGGCCGGCCATCCACGCCGGTCAACGGCTCCAGGCTGAACTTGAAGTAGCGCTCTTCGGGCTGGCCCCGGAGGTCAAGGCGGCTCAAGGCCAGTTCTTCCGCGTGATACGGCTCGCCGGTGGCGAACACGTGTGCGATGCGCTCGGCCACGCCGCTGCCGGCCAGGCGCGGGAAAGCCTCGCCGAAGGTGCGTCCGACCAACTTGTCGCAGCCGACCAGCTCACAGTAGCGGCGATTGACGAGGTGGAAGCGCAGCTCGGGCCCCATCAAGAGGGCCGCCGCCACCGGCGCGTTCAGCAGCATCGCGTCGCGCTGGGCCAACGCCACGTCGCGCTCGTGCCGCTCGGTCGCGTCGCGCGTGAAGCAGCGGGTGTAGCGCAGCTGGCCATTCTCGAAATGCCCGTTCGAGTGGATCAGCACGTGCTTGATCGAGCCGTCCTTGCAGCGCAGCCGCGCCGGCTGGTCGTACAGCGCCCCGCCCGACAGCAGGGTGGTCAGGATGTAGTCGATCGTGGCCGGATCGGCGTGGAAGTCGGCAATGTGGTGGCCGACGTATTCGTCCCACGCATAGCCGAGCAGCTGCAATTCGGCGCGGTTGGCCCACAGGATGGTGCCGTCCGGGCCCACCCGGTGCAGGCCCTCGACGGCATTTTCCACGAAGTCGGCCAGCTCGGCGTTCGATGCGGCGTGCAGGCAGGCGCCGGAATCGACGATGCCCGCGAGTAGCGGTTTGTCAGTGTTCATGGACTTGGGAAGGTGGCAATCCAGCGTCAGGAATGGCGCGGCGTGCGATGGAGGAGAATGCCTAGTGTAACAGATCGTTGCCTCTCATCACGGCCCCTACTGCATATACGCAACAGTTCTCAGGCATGACGACCGGTTCAAAAACGCGCTACACTGTCCAGCTAGTTGCCGGATGTCTATTGAAGTCCGCTGATCCATGACAGTCTTACCATCACCATGCCACGAATTATTTCCGCGAACCTGAACGGCATCCGTTCCGCCCACAAGAAGGGCTTCTTCGAGTGGCTCGCCACGCAAGATGCCGACTATATCTGCGTCCAAGAGCTCAAGGCCCAGGAAGCCGACATGACCGAGGACTTCCTGCGCCCGCACGGCTACCACGGCCACTTCCACTACGCCGAGAAGAAGGGCTATTCGGGCACCGGCGTCTACAGCCGCACCGCCCCGGACAAGCACCGCATCGGTTTCGGCTGCGTCGAGTTCGATGCCGAGGGCCGCTATACGCGCTGCGACTTCGGCGACCTGACCGTGATCTCGCTGTATGCGCCGTCGGGCTCCTCGTCGCCCGAGCGCCAGCTGGCCAAGTTCCGCTTCATGGAAGTCTTCCTGCCGCACCTGCAGGAGCTGCAGGCCGAGGGCCGCGAAATCGTGATCTGCGGCGACTGGAACATCGCCCACCAGGAGATCGACCTCAAGAACTGGAAGGGCAACCTGAAGAACTCGGGCTTCCTGCCCGAGGAGCGCGCCTGGATGACGCGCATCTTCGATGAGCTGGGCCTGGTCGACGTGCACCGCGGCCTGGACCCGCGTCCCGAGCAATACACCTGGTGGAGCAACCGCGGCCAGGCCTATGCCAAGAACGTGGGCTGGCGCATCGACTACCACGTCGCCACCCCGGGCATCGCCAAGTGCGCCAAGACCGTGTCGGTCTACAAGGACGTCAAGTTCTCCGACCACGCGCCGCTGATCATCGACTACGAACGCTAGTCAGGCCAGTCCAGGCTGAACTGGCTGTCGAAGCTGCGCCGCTGGCCGCACAAGGGATCGTCGAAGGCGATCGAGCGCGCCAGCAGCTGCAGCGGCGATCGAAAATCGTCGCCCTTGCACGGCAGCGCCACCGGATAAAAGGCGTCGTTTACGATCGGCGCGCCGAGCCGCGACAGATGCAGCCGCAGCTGATGCTTGCGGCCCGTGTGCGGATGCAGGCGATAGCGTGCCAGGTCGCCACGCTGCTCGATCACCTCGATCAGCGTCTCCGAATTCGGCTCGCCCTCCACTTCTTCGCTGACGAAGAACTGCTCCGCATCCTGCATGCGGCTGCGGTAGGTAAACGGAAACTCGCGTCCCGGCATCGTCGGCGCCAGCGCCTCGTAGGTCTTGCTCACCACCCGCTTCTGGAACATCGACTGATACGCCCCGCGTGAATCAGGATTGTGCGAGAAGATCACTACGCCCGCCGTCTCGCGGTCGAGCCGGTGGATCGGCACCAGGTGCGGCAGAACGTGGGTGCGCTTGAGACGCACCAGCAGCGTCTCTTTCAGAAAGCGCCCGGTCGGGATGGTCGGCAGGAAGTGCGGCTTGTCGGCCACCAGGATGTGCTCATCCCGGAACAGCACTTTCTCGTGGAACGGAATCGGCGTCTCGGCCTGTTCCAGCTCGCGGTAATACCAGATGCGCATGCCTTGGCGCACGTGACTATCGACGCCCAGGGCAGCTCCCGTGGCATCGACGATCTCGCCGCGGTTCAATCGCGCGGCCCAGGCCTCGCGGCTCACATCAGGGAATCGCTCACAGAGAAAACGCAGCATGCCCCCGGCGCGGGTCTCGGTCAGCCACAGGTAGCTGGGCGAGACGCCGTCGCGGACCGGCAGCGGCACATGGGCATTGGCTTCGGCCTGCCGGCCCTTGACGACGACACGACCCATCAAGCCATCACTTCAGGGCGGTGCTCTGGTAAGCCGGCAGCCTGGCGACGCTCGTGTTTTTCGCACGCGCGTACAGCGGCAGCAGCACGTTCATGTGCGCTTCCATGTCCTTGATGCGGGTCTCGCCGCCCGGGTGGGTCGAGAAGATCTCGAGCGGCGCGCTCTGGTTCAGCGCCGCCATCTTGCGCCACAGCGCGATGCCGGCGCGCGGGTCGTAGCCGGCGCGCGACGAGATGTCCAGGCCCACCAGGTCGGCCTCGCGTTCTTCGTCGCGCGAGAATTTCAGCACCAGGAACTGGCCGGCGTAGTTGGCGGCGGTGCCCGTCAGGTTGGGGTCGACGCCGAAGATCCCCGACAGCAGCGCGCCGCCGACGCGGGCGCCGAGCGCGGTGACATTGGTCTTGGCCAGGCGCTCGCGCCCGTGTTCGCGCAGCGCGTGCGCGATCTCGTGGCCCATCACGGCCGCCACTTCGTCGTCGTTCAGGTTCAGCTGCTCGATGATGCCGGTATAGAAGCCGATGCGCCCGCCCGGCATGCAGAAAGCGTTCACCTGGTCGGACTTGAACAGGTTGACCTGCCATTCCCACTTGCTCGCGGCTGGATTCCAGCGCGTGGTCTGCGGGATGATGCGCTGGGCGATCACGCGCAGGCGCTTGAGCTGCGGGTCGCCTTCCGGCGCCAGCACGCCCTTCTGCTTGGCCTCGCCCACCATTTCGGTGTACTGCTGGCGTGCGGCCTCGTTGACCTGCTCTTCCGGGGCCAGCACGCGCATGCGCGACAGCGGCTTGACCGCGATACCGTCCTGGACTACTTGCTTGCCATCCTGGGCAAGCCCCAGGCCGGTGGCGCTCATCAGGGTAAGGCAAAGGGCAAGGCGTTTCAGTTTTATCATCTCGTCACCGACAGGCTGTTGTTAGCAGCGCCATCCTCTCAGAAATTGTTCAAAATGGGCAACACGCCCGCGCAGGATTGCCGTGGATCATGGCCCATTTGCCGCCCCCGCTCAAGCCGCGAACGCACATAAGCGTCATTACAATGCTGGCGTCGCCTTCTTGCGCAGGCGGAATACCGCGAGGCTGCCGCGCAGATTCGGCAAGAATTTAATGACCTCGCCATCGGCCAGCGCCACGCACTCCAGCACTTCGAGGCCGCACGACACCGCCAATTCCTGGAAATCGTAGATCGTCGCATACCGCACATTGGGCGTGTCATACCATTTATAGGGCAGCGAACGCGACATCGGCATGCGGCCCTTGAGCAGCGCCAGCCGGTGCGGCCAGTGGGCGAAGTTGGGGAAGGAGACGATCGCCTCGCTGCCCACCCGCACGATATCGCGCAGCAGCGCCTCGACGTGCTGCATCATCTGCAGCGAATTCAAGCACAGCACGGTGTCGAAGGTATTGTCGCCGAAAAGGCCGAGGCCCTTTTCCATGTCGTGCTGGATCACATTGATACCACGCGCGGTGCTTTCCAACACCTTGTCGTCGGCGATCTCGATGCCGTAGCCGCTGCAGCGCTTGCCCGATTCCAGGTAGCGCAGCATGGCGCCGTCGCCGCAGCCGACGTCCAGCACGTGGGCGCCCTCGCCCACCCAGTGGGCGATAAAGGCCAGGTCGGGCCGCAAGGTATTCAGGTCGTCGAAGTTCATGCGACCTCCAGCGCAATGCGGTTGTAATAGGCGCGCACCACGTTCATATAGCGCGCGTCTTCGAGCAGGAAGGCGTCGTGGCCGTGCGGCGCGTCGATCTCGGCATAGCTCACGCGACGGCGGTTGCTGATCAAAGCTTCGACGATCTCGCGGCTGCGCTCGGGCGAGAAGCGCCAGTCGGTGGTGAACGAGGCGACCAGGAACTGGGCTTTGGTGCCGGCCAGCGCCTTCGTCAGGTCGCCGCCATGCTCGCGCGCCGGGTCGAAGTAATCGAGCGCCTTGGTGATCAACAGATAGGTGTTGGCGTCGAAGTATTCCGAAAACTTGTCACCCTGGTAGCGCAGATAGGATTCGATCTCGAAGTCGATGCCGAAGTCGAAGTTGTAGTCATTCGTTTCGGCCGCGTTGCGCAGCTTGCGCCCGAATTTTTCCGCCATGTCGTCGTTCGACAGATACGTGATGTGGCCGATCATGCGCGCGACCTTGAGGCCGTTCTTCGGCACCACATCGTGCTCGTAGAAGTCGCCGCCGTGGTAGTCCGGATCGGTCAGGATCGCCTGGCGCGCGACGTCGTTGAAGGCGATGTTCTGGGCCGACAGCTTCGGCGTCGAGGCGATCACGATGCAGTGGCGCAGGCGATCCGGGTACATGATGGCCCACGACAGCGCCTGCATGCCGCCCAGCGAACCGCCCATCACGGCGGCGAACTGCTCGATGCCGAGGCGGTCGGCCAGGCGCGCCTGGGCCGCCACCCAGTCTTCCACCGTCACCAGGGGGAAGGCGGCGCCATACGGCTTGCCGGTGGCGGGGTTCACATGCATCGGGCCGGTCGAGCCGAAGCAGGAGCCGAGGTTGTTGATGCCGATGACGAAGAAGCGGTCGGTGTCGACCGGTTTGCCCGGTCCCACCATATTGTCCCACCAGCCGGCGCTCTTGGGCGTGGCGTAGTGGCCGGCCACGTGGTGCGAGGCGTTGAGCGCGTGGCAGATCAGCACCGCGTTCGACTTGTCGGCGTTGAGCGTGCCATAGGTTTCATACATCAGCGTGTAGTCGCCGAGCTGGGCGCCGCTTTGCAGCAGCAAGGGCTCGGCGAAATGCATCGCCTGCGGTGTGACTAGTCCAAGAGATCCCATGGAGGTATTCAAAAGTGTTGGGTGGTGCGGTGGTGTTACTTGCGACGGCCGGGGGCGGGCCGTCGCCAAAACGTCAGAGGGCTTGCAGCTGCTCGACCGCGCTGGCGATCTCGCCCGGCTCCATCGCGCGCAGGATGCGCCGGGTACGGGTGGTGACCGCGCCCAGGTCGGTATTCAATATTTCTTGTTTCACCGCCAGCAGCTGCGCCGGATGCATCGAGAATTCGCGCAAGCCCATGCCCAGCAACAGGCGGGTGAGCTTGACGTCGCCCGCCATCTCGCCGCACACCGCCACGTCCAGGCCGGCCTTGTGGCCGGTGGCGATGGTCGAGGCGATCAGCTGCAAGACGGCCGGGTGCAGCGGATTATACAGGTGCGCCACCTCGTAATCGACCCTGTCGATCGCCAGCAGATACTGGATGAGGTCATTGGTGCCGATCGACAGGAAATCCATGCGCCGCACGAACAGCGGCAGCGCCAGCGCGGCGGCCGGGATCTCGATCATGGCGCCGACCTCGATGCCCTCGTCGTACTTGACGTCCTCGGCGCGCAGCTGGGCCTTGGCCTGCTCGATCATGTTCAGCGTCTGGTCGATCTCGAAGGCATGCGCCAGCATCGGGATCAGTATTCTCACCTTGCCGAAAGCGGATGCGCGCAGGATGGCCCGCAACTGGGTCAGGAACAGCTGCGGCTCGGCCAGGCAGTAGCGGATCGCGCGCAGGCCCAGCGCCGGGTTAAGCGCGGTCTGGTCGGTCTGGTCGAGCGGCTTGTCGGCGCCGACGTCGAGCGTGCGGATCGTCACCGGACGGCCCTTCATCGCCAGCACCGCCTTGCGGTACTGCTCGAACTGCTCGTCTTCGCCGGGAATCCTGAGGCCCTCGGCGCCGCGGCCCATGAACAGGAACTCGGAGCGGAACAGGCCGACGCCATGGGCGCCTGCCTCCAGCGCGGCCGGGCAATCGTCGGGCAGTTCGATATTGGCCAGCAGCGTGATGGCGGTGCCGTCCTGGGTGACGGCCGGGGTCTTCTTGAGCTTGAGCAGGCGTTTTCTTGCCTTGGCCAGCGCCGTCTGGCGCTCGCGGTACTGCTCCAGCACCAGCTGGCTCGGATTGCAGATCACCACGCCGGCGTCGCCGTCGACGATCACCCAGTCATCCTGCTCGACCAGGCGCGAGGCCTGGTCCATGCCCACCACGGCCGGGATGTCGAGGCTGCGCGCGACGATCGCGGTGTGCGAGTTCTGGCCGCCGACGTCGGTGACGAAACCGATGAAGGTGCGCGGTCCGCCATCGCGATCGCGGAAGGCCAGCATGTCGGCCGGCGAGATGTCGTGGGCCACCACGATCATCTGCGGCGGCGGCTGGTCGTCGTCGAGCACGATCGGCGGCACGTTCAGCGCGGTGCCGGTCAGGACTTTCAATACCCGCTCGGCCACCTGCTGGATGTCGTACTTGCGTTCGCGCAGGTATTCGTCTTCGATCTCGTCGAACTGGGCCGACAGGTCGTCGATCTGGGTCACCAGCGCCCATTCGGCGTTGTAGTGGCGCGCGCGGATGATGTCGAGCGGCGCTTCCGACACCATCGGATCGGACAGGATCAGGGCATGGACGTCGATGAAGGCGCCCAGCTCGGTGGGGGCGTCCTTGGGCAGGTCGGTCCACAGTTCCTGCAGGTTGCGGTGCACGGCGGCGATCGCGTCCTGCAGGCGGCGCACTTCGTTTTCTACCTGGTCGTCGGCGACCAGGTAGTGCTTGACGTCGAGCGCGGCGGGGGTGAGCAGATGGGCGCGGCCGATCGCGATCCCGCGCGAGACCGGTATGCCATGGAGAAGGAAGGAGGCCATGCTGACGTCTCCTGAACGAGATGCCGCTTCACGCGGCATTACTCGCCTTCGCCGAACTTGTCGTTGACCAGGGCGGACAGGGCCGCGACCGCGGCTTCCTCGTCCTTGCCGTCGGCTTCCAGGGTCACCTTGGCGCCCTTGCCCGCGGCCAGCATCATGACGCCCATGATCGACTTGGCGTTGATGCGGCGACCGTTGCGGGTCAGCCAGACGTCGCTCTGGTACTTGGCGGCCAGCTGCGTGAACTTGGCGGATGCGCGGGCATGCAGGCCCAGCTTGTTGATGATCTCGAGTTCTTGTTGAATCATATTCGCTTTATCGTTGTACTTGTCGAATCGCGCCCCTCGGCGCCTGCACCGCTACCTCTACCGCTACCGCAACGGCATTCCCTACCCTACCCTGATCCGGTTATCCACCCGCACCGCGCCGTTCTGGGCGCCCGCCAGCGCCATCTCGACCACCACGTCGAGCGTGTCGCGCCGGTACGTGATCGCCCGCAGCAGCATCGGCAGGCTGATGCCGGCGATGACTTCCACGTGGCCGGCGTCGGCCAGCGAGTTGCAGCAGTTGGACGGCGTGCCGCCCTTGACGTCGGTGATCACCAGCACACCGTCGCCTTCATCGAGGCGCGCGATCGCCTCTCGCGCGAGGCCATTGACCTCGCCGATATCCTGGTCGGCGGCCACGTCGATCGCCTCGAAGCGCTCGGTCGGACCGCGGAACACGTGCGCCACTGCCGCGATGAATGCCTGGCCCAGCGGCGCGTGGGTCAGGAGCAGGATGCCTACCATGATGTTATTTGTTTACCTTTTGTTCGACCGCGTCGATGAACATCGCGGCCACGTCGAAGCCGGTCTGGTCCTGGATTTCCTGGAAACAGGTTGGGCTGGTCACGTTGACTTCGGTGAGGAAGTCGCCGATCACGTCTAATCCTACCAGCAACAGGCCGCGCTCGGCCAGCACCGGGCCCAGGGCCTCGGCGATCTCGCGCTCGCGCGGGCTGATCGGCTGGGCCACGCCCAGGCCGCCGGCGGCCAGGTTGCCGCGCACTTCGCCGCCTTGCGGGATGCGCGCCAGCACGAAAGGCACCGGCTTGCCGCCGATGACCAGCACCCGCTTGTCGCCCTTCTCGATGGCCGGAATGAACTTCTGGGCCATGATGGTGTTGCGGCCGTTGTCGGTGAGGGTCTCGATGATCGCCCCCAGGTTCAGGCCATCGCTTTTCACGCGGAAGATGCCGGCGCCGCCCATGCCGTCCAGCGGCTTGAAGATCACGTCGGTGTGCTTGGCGTGGAAGGCGCGCAGGCGCGCCGCGTCGGACGTGACCAGGGTCGGCGAAGTGTGTTCGCTGAACTGGCCGATTGCCATCTTCTCGTTGTGGTCGCGGATCGCGCGCGGGCTGTTGATCACGCACGCACCCTGGCGCTCGGCCAGTTCCAGCAGATAGGTGCCATACACATATTCCATGTCGAACGGCGGATCCTTGCGTTCGAGGATGGCGTCGAATTCGCCCAGGTTCACGTCGACGGCCGGGTCAAGTCGGTACCACGCGTCGGCGTCGCCGGTGAGGTGGATCTGCGCCACGCGCGCGCTGACGACGCCTTCCTCGAGCACCATATCGCGCTGCTCGAAGTGGTAGATGGCATGGCCGCGCCGCGCCGCCTCGCGCATCATGGCGAAGGTCGAATCCTTGTAGATCTTGAATCCGGACAGAGGGTCGGCGAGAAAGGCGATTTTCATGGGGCGTCCATTCGAAGTAATGCCTGATTTTAGCCCGAATTGTAGAAACTCGCGGACCGGACCCTCATCCACTCACACCCGGAAACACACTGCAGCAATTTGTCAGGTATCACGCAACGCGACTGAGACAGCTCAATCGTGTCAATACAATCGCGCGAGAACATGAGGGCATGGATACCCAACCAAGCCAACAGGCCGAGCAGGAGCGCATCGAAGACGTCTACCGCAACTGGCATGGCGGGGCGGCGCTGGCGCGCTATGCCTGGCATCGGCCCGAGATCCTGCAGCAGGTGGCGGCGCGCGCGCGCGGCTTCGCCGACCTGCTGTCCTGCACGGTCGGCCCGGATTTATCAAGCGTGCAAGTGCTGGACGTCGGCTGCGGCACCGGCGGCTTCCTGCGCCAGATGATCGACTGGGGCGCCTCTCCGGCCAATCTCACCGGCACCGAACTGCAAAAAGACCGGCTCGACCATGCACGCCGATGTACGGCGCACGGCGTGCGCTGGCACCTGGGCACGCTCGACGCGCTGCCGCCGGCGAGCTACGACCTGGTCACCGCGCTGACGGTATTTTCTTCGGTGCTCGATCCGGCCCTGCGGCGCGAGCTGGCCGCCCAGATGTGGCGCGCGCTGCGCCCGGGAGGCTGGTGCCTGGTGTTTGATTTTCGCTACGACAACCCGCGCAACCGCAATGTGCGCAAGGTCACCCGGGGCGAGCTGCAGGAATGGTGGCCGGGGAGCGGGCAGCGCTACCGCAGCCTGGTGCTGGCGCCGCCGATCCACCGCCTGCTGGCCGTGGCGCCGTATATGGTGTCCGAATTGCTGACGGCGCTGGCGCCCGTGTTGCGTTCGCACTTCATGTACGTGGTGCGCAAGGAGGCGTAGGGTGGACGGCAGAGCCGTCCACCCTACAGACGCAATGCAGCAGTGCGTGCTTCGGTTGAACGCGCCGATTCGCTTAATAGACTTCCGGATTCGGATCCGTGCGTTCCATTTCCAGCGACGCCGCCAGCATGCCCAGCCGCGCCACCACGCCATACACATAGAAGCGGTTCGGCGCCGCCGTGCCCGGCTTGGCCTTCAGGTCCGGCACCGCATGCTGCTGGGCGAAGGCCAGCGGCACGTATTGCGAGCCGGGCGAATTCAGGTTCTGGTCGATGCCGCGCTCGGCGTGCACGCGGTAGAAGCCGCCCACCACGTAGCGGTCGATCATGTACACCACCGGCTCGGCCACTGCGTCGTCGATCGATTCAAATGTGGGCACGCCTTCCTGGATGATCAGGTCGGTCACCGCCACGCCATCCTTGATCACCGACATGCGGGCGCGCTGGGCCGGGGTCAGGTCGCGCACTTCGCTCGCATCCTTGATCGTCATCACGCCCATGCCGTAGGTGCCGGCGTCGGGCTTCAGGATCACGAAGGGCTTGCGCTCCTTCATGCCGTATTCCTTGTATTTCTTCTTGATCTTCGAGAACAGCGCCGAGACGTTGTCGGCCAGCTCCTCGGTGCCGACGTTCTCGCGCAGGTCGACTTCGCCGCACTTGCTGTGCAGCGGATTGACCAGCCACGGATCGATGTCGATCAGCTTGCCGAACTTCTTGGCCACCTCGTCGAAGGCCTTCAGGTGGTTGCTCTTGCGGCGCAGCGCCCAGCCGGCATGCAGCGGCGGCAGCAGCGACTGCTCGTGCACATTCTCGAGGATGGCCGGGATCCCGGCCGACAGGTCGTTGTTGAGCAGGATGGTGCAGGGATCGAAATCGGCCAGGCCGACGCGGCGCCCGTTGGCCGAGCGCACCAGCGGCTCGACCACCAGCATATTGCCGTCAGGCAGGGCCAGCGGCGTCGGTTCGGTGACGTCCGGCGAGAACGAACCCAGGCGTACGTGCAGGCCGGTCTGGCGGAAAATCTGCATCAGGCGCGCCACGTTCTGCAGGTACATCGGGTTGCGCGTATGCGTCTCGGGCACCAGGATCAGGTTGCGCGCATCCGGGCAATACTTGTCGATCGCAGCCATGGCGGCCTGCACCGTCAGCGGCAGCATCTCGGTTGGCAGGTTATTGAAACCGCCCGGGAACAGGTTGGTGTCGACCGGCGCCAGCTTGTAACCCGCATTGCGCAGGTCGACCGAGCAATAGAACGGCGGCGTATGCTCCTGCCACTCGAGCCGGAACCAGCGCTCGATGGCGGGGGTGGCTTCGAGGATTTTCTTTTCCAGGTCGAGCAAAGGACCGGTCTGGGCGGTGGCGAGGTGCGGAACCATGTATGTGGCTTTCCCTGTTATGCGCGACTTCTTGCGCCGTTTGTTATTTGTTAAGTTGGATCTGTCATATGGGGTGCACCTGCCCTTTTTAAAGAGGTGTTGCCAGAAACGCAAAACGTCATCCCCGCGCAGGCGGGGACCCAAGGTTATTTGCACTGGCACTACGTTATAACGTAGCCGCCATGCTGGCAACTTGGGTCCCCGCCTGCGCGGGGACGACGTGCTTGCTGCTAACGTGCTAGTGCTGCTGGGCTATATCAGTAACGGTACGCCGATTCGCCGTGGCTGGTGATGTCCAGGCCTTCGCGCTCTTCGTCTTCAGGCACGCGCAGGCCGATCACGATATCGACCAGCTTGAAGGCGATGAAGGCGACGATGCCCGACCAGACGATGGTCACGACCACGCCGTGCGCCTGCACCAGTACCTGGCTGCCGATCGAGTAGCCGGTGGCCATGGCATTGGTGGTGTAGTCCCACACGCCCTGGCCGCCCAGCGACGGCGCCGCGAACACGCCGGTCAGCAGCGCACCCAGGATGCCGCCCACGCCGTGCACGCCGAACACGTCGAGCGAATCGTCGGCGCGCAGCATGCGCTTCAGGCCGGTCACGCCCCACAGGCAGATGATACCAGCCAGCAGGCCCATGACCAAGGCGCCCATCGGACCGACGAAACCGGCGCCCGGGGTGATTGCCACCAGGCCCGAGATGGCGCCGGAGGCGGCGCCCAGCATCGACGGCTTGCGCTTGAAGAGCCATTCGCCGGCCGCCCACGCCACGGTGGCGGCGGCGGTCGCCAGCAGGGTGTTGATGAAGGCCAGCGCCGCGATGTCGCCCGCTTCGAGCGCCGAACCGGCGTTGAAGCCGAACCAGCCGACCCACAGCAGCGAGGCGCCGACCATGGTCATCGGCAGCGAGTGCGGGGCCATCGATTCCTTGCCGTAGCCGACACGCTTGCCGATCACGTAAGCGCCGACCAGGCCGGCAACCGCGGAATTGATGTGCACCACGGTGCCGCCCGCGAAGTCGAGCGCGCCCTGCTGCCACAGGTAGCCGGCGCCGGCGCTGACGGTGGCCAGCGAAGCGGCGTCGGTGATCGCGTCAGGACCGGCCCAGAACCAGACCATGTGCGCCATCGGCAAGTAGGCGAAGGTGAACCAGATCACCACGAAGGCCAGCACCGCCGCGAAGCGTGCGCGCTCGGCGAACGAGCCGACGATCAGCGCGCAGGTGATGGCGGCGAAGGTGCCCTGGAAGGCGACGAAGATGAACTCGGGGATCATCACCTCTTTGGTGAAGGTGGCGCCCATCGAGAAGGTGCCGGCGACCGGGTCCCAGATGCCTTGCAGGAAGGCGCGGTCGAAGCCGCCGATGAAGGCGTTACCCGAGGTGAACGCCAGCGAGTAGCCGTACAGGCACCACAGCACGATGATCAGCGAAAACACCATCATGACCTGCATCAGCACCGACAGCATGTTCTTGGCACGCACCATACCGCCGTAGAACAGCGCCAGGCCCGGGATCACCATCATGATGACCAGCAGGGTGGCAACGAACATCCAGGCGGTATCCCCTTTGTTGATGGACGGCGCCGCCATGGCCGGGAGGGCCAGGCCCAGGCCCAGCATGGCGGTCAGGATTTTTGTCGTTATATGCTTCATGAACACTTTCCTTCTTACAGTGCGTCGTTGCCGGTCTCGCCGGTACGGATACGGATGACCTGGGTCAGGTCGGCCACGAAGATCTTGCCGTCACCGATCTTGCCGGTGCGGGCGGCGCCCTGGATCGCATCGATCACCTGGTCGACGATGGCATCGTCGACGGCGGCTTCGATCTTGATCTTGGGCAGGAAATCGACAACGTACTCGGCGCCACGGTACAGCTCGGTGTGACCCTTCTGGCGACCGAAACCCTTCACTTCGGTCACCGTCATGCCTTGCACGTTGATTTCCGACAGCGCTTCACGCACTTCGTCGAGCTTGAAGGGCTTGATGATGGCGGTAATCATTTTCATGGTATTGCCTCTTTTGCTATCAAAAAGTTTTTGACACGGACAGCACGGCGGCTGACTTGCCCAGGTTCTTGCCTTCCGGACTCAGGTAGGCGTCGGTATTCGCCTTGTGCCAGGCCAGGGCCACGGTGGCAACCCCAAAGTCCTTCGTCACGCCGATCTTGTAGTGCGTGTAGGACGCCGGGCTATTGTTCTTCACGCGCTGGCGGCCGACTTGCAGGTTCAGCAGAAAGCCGTTGCTGACATCGATATCGGCGCCCAAGTCCAGGTAACCGCTGCGCTTGCTGTCGGCGGTGCCGAACAGATTGGTCGTCGAGTGCGAATACTTGATATACGCAGGACCGAAGCCGAGCTTGCCGTAGAGTTCAAAAGTATTTGCATTCGGATCCAGGCTGTTATCCGGATACCAGTAATACAGGCCGCCAACGTCGTAGCTGATCTCGTCGGTCAACTGGCCACGCTTGCCGGCATACACATCCCATTCAATATTGCCGTCGCCACCCAGATCCTTCGTCCACTTGATGGTGGAGAGCCAGGTACCTACGTAAAAGCCGGTTGGGCTGTGTACGTAGTCGACGCCGCCGGACAGGGCGGGGTCGGAATCGGTTTGCGACAGGCCGCGGTAACGGTAGTCGCTGGTGAGTGCCACGTTGTAACTCACCTGGTGTTCGGCGGGTTGTTCCTGTGCCATGGCCGGGATGCTGGTGAAAGCCAGAATCGCCAGGCTGATTGCGTTGATTTTTGCATTGCACTTCATGACAAACCCCCTTGGACAGTTACTGCGTTTGGAATCCTTTTTTCGTGCGTTATCTCTCCCTTCATTTAGCAGGATGTGTGCCAGCTCATAAAAGCGATGAAAATGGCCTTGTTTTTTTGGTAAACGTGCCCCAGATACGACTTGCTTCAATACAATCGACCGCGAACGGCGTCCGCCGTGTAGCGCGACGCACCAAATCAGGCTGTATTGCACCTACTTGGTGCATACAACCCCGGCAGAAAGGGATAGGGACCATGAACAACAGCAACTTCTTCAGCGATTTGCAAGGCAAGATCAACCAGGCACTGGAAAGTGGCCCGGCCAAGGACATCGAGCGCAACGTCAAGGCGGCGATGACCTCGGGCTTCGCCAAGCTCGACCTGGTCACGCGCGAGGAATTCGACATCCAGGCCCAGGTGCTGGCCAAGACCCGCGCCAAGCTGGAAGCGCTCGAGCTGCGCGTGATCGAACTCGAAGCCCGCCTGGGGTCCGGCGCATCGCCCACCTCGTCGGCATCGGCCACCCCGCCAGCGGGCGCGGCGCCGTCTGCCACCGCCCCCTTCCCGGCCCAGCCCGAAGATCCGACCATCGTGCTGCCGCCGAGTCTCGACAAATCGGGCGACACGCCGATCAACAAACCCTGATGACGGGTGCATTCATGGACAGGGCAACCGGCATGAATGCACGAGAATCACCGGCCGGCGCCCTGCCCGCGCAGGAAGTGTCGCTGGACGTGCTGCGCGAAAAATACGCGCGCGGCGACGAGCGCACGATCGAGGACGTGCAGCAGCGCATCGCCCGCGCCCTGGCCGCCCTCGAGCCGCTGCCGCAGCGCGCCGAATGGGAGCGACGCTTCCTCTGGGCCCAGCAACAGGGCTTCGTTCCCGCCGGCCGGATTGCATCCGCCGCCGGCCTCGGCCTCTCGGCCACCCTCATCAACTGTTTCGTCCAGCCGGTCGGCGACTCGATCTCCGGCACCAGCGACGGCCTGCCCGGCATCTATACCGCGCTCAGCGAAGCCGCCGAGACCATGCGCCGCGGCGGCGGGGTCGGCTACGATTTTTCCGCGATCCGCCCGCTGGGCAGCAAGGTGGCCGGCACCGCCTCGCGCGCTTCCGGCCCGGTGTCGTACATGGAAGTATTCGACGCCTCCTGCCGCACGGTCGAATCGGCCGGCGCCCGGCGCGGCGCCCAGATGGGCGTGCTGCGCATTGACCATCCCGACATCGAACGCTTCATCGCGGCCAAGGACACGGGCCGTCTCACCAATTTCAATATCTCGGTCGGCGTGACCGATGGCTTCATGCGCGCCGTCGAGGCGGATGAGTCGTTCGCGCTGGTGCACGCGGCCGAACCGGGCGACGAGGACCAGGCCGCCGGCGGCCACCGCAGGGAAGACGGCCTGTGGGTCTACCACAGCCTGCGCGCGCGCGATCTTTGGGAACGCATCATGGTCTCGACCTACGACCATGCCGAACCGGGCGTGCTGTTCATCGACCGCATGAATGCCGAGAACAATCTCTGGTATGCCGAAGAACTGCGCGCCACCAATCCCTGCGGCGAGCAGCCGCTGCCGCCGTATGGCTGCTGCGATCTCGGCTCGCTCAACCTCACCGCCTTCGTCGATGCGCCGTTCACCCCCGATGCACGGCTGGACTTCGAACGCCTGCGCGCGGTGGCCACGGTAGCGGTGCGCATGCTCGACCTGGTGCTGGACGCCACCCGATGGCCGCTGCCGCAGCAGGCCGAAGAGGCGCGCGCCAAGCGCCGCATCGGGCTGGGCTTCCTGGGCCTGGGCAGCGCGCTGGCGATGCTGGGCCTGCGCTATGACGCCGACGAAGGCCGGGCCATGGCGGCGCGCATCGCGACCGAGCTGCGCGACGCGGCCTATGCTGCCTCGATCGAGCTGGCGCGCGAAAAAGGCGCCTTCCCGCTGTTCGACGCCGACAAATACCTGCGCGGACAGTTCGTCGAACGCCTGCCGCAAGCGCTGCGCGACGGCATCCGCGCCCATGGCCTGCGCAACTCGCACCTGCTGTCGATCGCGCCGACCGGCACCATCTCGCTGGCCTTCGCCGACAATGCCTCGAACGGCATCGAGCCGCCCTATTCCTGGACCTACCAGCGCAGGAAGCGCACGGCCGACGGCGGCACGCGCAGCTACGAGGTATGCGACCACGCCTGGCGCCTGTACCGCCAGCTGCATGGCGACGCCCCCTTGCCGCCAGCATTCGTCACCGCGCTCGAGATGCGCGCGCTGGACCACCTGCGCATGGTGGAGGCGGTCCAGCCCTTCATCGACACCGCGATTTCGAAGACTGTCAACGTGCCCGAGGATTATCCCTACGAGGATTTCCGCGACCTGTACCTGGAAGCCTGGCGCGCCGGCCTCAAGGGACTGGCGACCTATCGGCCGAACGCGGTGCTGGGGAGTGTCTTATCCGTCGCGCCAGCGGAGGACGTCGCATCTGCCGCGCCTCTGGCGACGGACGACGATCCGCTGCGCAAGCGCTTCGAACACCGTCCGCTGGGCGAACTGGAATCGGTGACGTCGAAGATCGAGTACTCGACCCAGGAAGGCCGCAAGACCGCCTACCTGACGGTGAGCTTCCTGCGCGCTGAAGGAACATGGGAAGGCCGCCAGGTCACGGTCGAGCGTCCCTTCGAATTCTTCATGCCGGCCAACCAGCGCACCGGCGGCCACCAGTGGATCACGGCCTCGATGCGGCTGCTGTCGATGGTGGCGCGCGCCGGCGGCCCGATCGCGCGGGCGCTGGCCGACATGCGCGAGGTGGTGTGGGAAAAAGGCGCGGTGCGCTGCGGCCACATCGTGCGCGACGACGGCGTTCAGGTGCCGGTGTACCACGACTCCGAAGTCGCGGCGATCGCCTTCATGCTGCAGCGGATGCTGATCCGGCGCGGCTTCCTCGACGAGCAGGGCAACCAGGTGCCGGTAGACGCGCTCGCGCGCAACTTCGAACAGCGCATGCCCGACGCCATGCCAGGGCCGCGCTTGCAGGCCGAGACGCCGGCCGAGCCCCTGCCCGTGCTGAACGGCGCCAAATGCCCGGAATGCGGCGCGCTGGCGCTGCGCAAGGTCGATGGCTGCTCGCGCTGCGCGTCGTGCCACTACGTCGGCGAGTGCGGCTGACCGGGCCTTTGAAAAGAGGCGTCCGCGGGGCCGGCTCAGGCATACTGCCGGGGTCGCAACCAACCGCCTGCACGCCTGAACGATGAGTTACTACGCCCTCAAGCACATCCACATGACCTTCGCCGTGTTGAGCGGCGCCCTGTTCCTCGTCCGCGGCCTGTGGATGCTGGCCGATTCGCGGCGCCTGGAGCAGCGCTGGGTCAGGATCGCGCCGCACGTGATCGACACGCTGCTGCTGGGCAGCGCCATCGGCCTTGCGGTATGGAGCAGCCAGTACCCGGGCCAATCGCCGTGGCTGACCGCCAAGCTGGTGGCCCTGGTCGCCTATATCGGCCTGGGCACGGTGGCGCTCAAGCGCGGCCGCACGCGCCAGGTGCGCGCCCTGGCCTTCGTCGGCGCATTGGCCTGCTTCGCCTACATCCTGGCGGTGGCGGTCACCAAGAATCCGCTGATCGCGGCCTGACACACCGCTCCCGGCCCGGCATCAACGCCGCTTCAACTGCGACAGGTGCGCCGTCACCTGCTTGCGTTCGCGCCGCGCGAGCGGTGGAACGCCCGCCAGCGCCGCCTGGTAGGCCGCGATCGCGCGCGGCCGGTCATGGCGCGCTTCATGGACTTCGCCCAGCGTCTTGTAGACATAGGGCCTGGGGGCGATCGCCGCCGCCCTCTCCAGCTGCAGAGCGGCTTCGGCCAGGCGTCCCTGGGCGCGCGCCACCTGCGCCAGTCCGTAGGGTCCATGCTCGCTGGACGGCAGCCGGCGGCTCAGTTCCTCGAACAGCCGGCCGCTCTGCGCATAGCGGCCGGCGTCGAGGTGGGCGCTGGCCAGGGTCAGCAGCAACTCGCGCTGGCTGCCCTGTACCAGTTCATACTGCGTCAGGTCGGCCGCAAGGATGTGCTGCTCGGCCTCGTCCAGTCTCCCCTCGTCGAAAGCGCACAGGGCGCGCATCAGGCGGGTCAGGTCGGGGTCGAGACGCCGCGCTTCGGTCGCCAGTTCGCGCGCGCGCACCTCGCTGCCCCCCAGGAAGAACGGGGCATCGAGATAAAAGCCCATCAAGGTCACGCGGGCGCGGTAATTCATCGGATCGAAGCGGATCGCGCGCTCCAGGGTGTCGCGCGTGGCATGCGCATTGCGCACGAACGCGAACAGGCCGCCGGCGCGCGACTGCGCCAGCATGACGTTCCCCAGCGCTTCGGCGCAGGCACTGCTGTCCGGATTGGCGTGAACGCAGCGTTCGGCCGCGGCGCGCGCCTGCGGCAAGTCGTCCGGCTCGTCCCGGGCGATGCGCACGTCGACCGACGCGGCCAGTGCCGTCGGATCGGTGGCATTGCGCGCCAGCCTGGCCTCGATCGCACTGCTCGCCTCTCCAAAGCGCGCCTGGTGCACCAGCTGTGCAATCGGGTCGATCTGGACAGCATGTGCAGCGCCATTCCATACGCCCAATAGCAACACCGGCACCCACCATGCCAAGCTTTTAGCAAGCATTGCATTCCCTCTCGTCCGGACCCGGCCTTTTCCGTGGCGGCCAGTCCCGCTTCCGCGGTCAGATATTGTTGTTATTTAATATAGAGCAAATCCTCACATGGAATTCATGCAAGAGTCAATGCAGAGGGGATACCTACGACGGGAATTGCGCTACCGGATGCGCAAACTCAGCGGGATGGACGCGCGCCACGATACTTCGCCAGCTCGGCCTTGAGCCAGGCGACGCTGGCGACCGGCGCATTGCCACCGCAGCGGACCTGGTAGGGTTTGCCGCTGAGGCTGCTTTCGGTGGCGGCGCGCGCGATGAAATCCTCGCTCGATGCGACCAGGTCGCGCTTGAGCAGGTAGTCATACTTGCGCTGGAGGTGTTTTGCCGCCTGCGCGGCGTCGTGCCAGCTGCCGTTGCGCTGGAAGCTGCAGCCGGATGTGGTCAGGTAGCTGATCAGGTGGGCGATTTCCTGGCGCGCGGCGGGGGCCGGCGCAGCCAGGGACAGCAGCGGCAGGATGGCGAGCACGGAGGCAGCGACAACAAGTTTCATCATGAGCGGCGAAGGACGAAGAAGCGCCAGTATGCCGCGTTTGGCGCCTGCGTGTCGCCCCACCCCGCCATGCCCGCCGCGGATCACTCGATAGCGACCTCCTTGCGGTTGTCGCGCGACACGCGGTCGATCATCTTGTTATAGGGATCGACGCCCACCTCGAACGGCTGCTCCTTCACCGTGACCGTCACCACCGGATTGTCGCCGGACAGCACCCTCTTTTCGAGGAGCAGCACTTTTTCGTCGGCTTCCTTGGCCCCCGTGGCACGGGAGAATACGCCGATCTCCACCGGCTCGTCGTAGGCGCGCGCGGTTTCCTTGCCCTTGCCGTCGGCTTCCATCTTGGCCAGGTGCAGCTTCATCGTCACGTCCCACTGGCCGTCCGGGCGCTTCTTCGCTGACGCTTCCATTACCCGGTTATCGTAGAACACGATTTTCTCGAACATGTCCGAGATCAGGGCGTGCTTGTCGGCCGGCGCCTCGGCGCGGATGTAGTCGAGCAGCTCCTTCGAGGTGGTGAACGGCGACTCCTGGTAGCCCTTGTCTTCAAGGAAGCGCTTGAGCGCGCGGTTCAGCGCCTGTTCGCCGATCTCGTCGCGCAGGCGATAGAAGATCAGGCTGCCCTTGCGGTAGTGGATGTAATCCTGGTTTTCCACGCGATTCAAAGGCAGCTCTTCGATCATCTCGCCGCCGCGCGAACGCAGGTAGCGATCGAGCTCGTAGCGCAGGAAGCGGCGCATCTGGTGGCGTCCGTATTCCTTCTCCATCACCATCAGCGCCGAGTACTGCGACAGCGATTCGATCAGCATGCTCGCGCCCTGCACGTTGGCGGCGGTGACCTGGTGGCCCCACCACTGGTGCGCCATCTCGTGGGCCGTCACGTAGAACACGTAGTCGATGTCTTCCTTGTCGCGCAGGTCGGCGATGAAGCCGATCGACTCCGAGAACGGGATGGTATTGGCGAACGACTGGGCGAAGCTCTGGTAGTTGGGGAACTCCAGGATGCGCACCTGCTTGTGCTGGTAAGGCGTGAACTCGGTGGTGAAGTAGTCCAGCGACTTGCGGGTGGCCTCGATCATCCGGTCCACGTTGTAGCCGTGCTTGGCGTCGTAATAGATCTCGATCGGGATGCCGTTCCAGTCGCCCTTCTTCACCTGCCAGCGGGCCGACAGGTAGGCGAAGAACGGCATCATCTTCTGGTCCATCTTGTAGTGGTAGTAGTTGCGGCCATTCTCCTTCCACGACCGTTGCAGGTAACCCGGCGCCAGCGCGATCTGGTCGCCGCTGGTCGACACCGTGGTCTCGAAGCCGATCCAGTCCGCGCCGCCCCCGAACATCGAATCGGCGCGCGCCGCCTCGTTCTCGAGCTTGGCCATGCGCTCCGGCTCGCCCAGCCCGCGCTTGCGGCGCTCGTTGCGGTCCTTCAGCTCGTAGTCGGCCTGGTAGCCGAGCAGCGGGAAGAACTCGTGGTTATTGAAGAAGGTGCCGTTCAGGTTGAAGGTGTCGGCCTTGCCCGAATTCGAGAAGCCCTCGCGATGCGCATCGATCGTGAAGTCGAGCGGCAGGCGCGCGCCCGGCGCCAGGGGCTCGGCCAGTTTCAGGATCCTGAAACCGGTGTCCGTATCGTCCAGCACCACCTGGTGCGGCGGCAGCTTGCCCAGGGTGGTGACCACGTGGGTGTTGAACTGCAGGCGCAGGGTATCGAGCGGCTTGTCCGTCTTGTTCTCCAGGACATAGCTGCCCTTGACGGTCACGCGGCGCTGTTCCGGATAGATGTCGACCGCGGCGCGCACGTCGATGACCTTCGGATGCGGCAGGTCCTTGTACTGGCGGTAGTCCTTCTCGTACCGGGCCTGCCTGTCCATGCTGACGTTCTTGGCTTCGTAGCGGCCCAGGGTCACGGTGTTATGGAAGATCCAGCCGCCGACCAGGGCGAAGGCGATCGTGCACAGCGCCAGCGCCACGCCCGCGCCGCCCCGCAGGCGACGGCCCGCTTCGCGCACGCGCGCACGCCACTCGACCGACAGGCCGCGCACCCAGAAGGCCTGGGCCACGATCAGCGCCGCCAGGCAGAACAGGGTCCAGTACAGCGCGAACCAGGACCAGCCCGTGACGAAGTGGCCGAAGCCGTTCATGTCCGAATACGGCGTCTCGGGCAGCAGCGCGATGTTGTACAGGTTGTGATCGAAGTGCATCACGGACAGGACGATCTGCGCGATCATCAGGACGATCACCAGCAGGTAGCCGATGAACTTGTTGTTGGTGACGACCTGGAGCACGATGGCGATCAGCGCCATGAGCACGAACGGCAGGCCGGCCATGAACACGCCCTCGAGGTACACCCCGAATTCGACCGGCGCACCGCCCCGGAACAGCTGGATGGCGATCGCGGTCAGGATCCCGGCGAACAGGAAGACCAGCACCACACCCACCAGCGCCAGGCTCTTGGCGACCAGCGGCGCCCAGTTCGGCATCGGCATGGCGTCGCTCACGTCGGCGATCCTGGCCTGGCGTTCCTTGAAGATCAACTCGCCCGCGTAGAAGGTGACGATGATAATCAGGAGGAAGTTGAACGAGCCTTTCAGCAGGTCGATCATCAGGTGCGTACGCGGGTAGACGTCGGTGCCGAACATCTCGTCCAGCACGCTCGCACTGCCGACCATGTTCAGCACGCCGAACAGCAGCATGACGAGGAAGGGCACGCTCTTGAACACCGCGACGGCATCGAAGGCGAAGATGTGCCAGCACTGGGCCCAGCGCGTGGCGCCCGTGAAGCGTGGCGCGACGCGCGGCAGCGCGACCGCTACCGGCACGAAGGCCGGCGCGGCCTGCGCCTTGGCCTTGCCGAACAGGCGCTTGCCGGTGCCGGCGCGCTGCGGCTTGAACAGGGCCAGGGTCAGGCCGACCAGCACCAGCGCGATGACGCTCCACAGCAGGCGGTTGGCCAGCATGTAGCCCTTGAAGTCAGGCAGGCCGGCATTCGCTTCGGCGGTCGAGAAGTAGCGCGTGGCGCGGCCAAGGGCGCGCAGGCCGAAGGGATCGGCCAGCACGGCGATCCATTCATTGTCGATGTTCGACGTAAAGCTGCCGGCGACGATCCACAGCACGAAGAAGGCCATCACGCCGACGTACACCATCATGATCGAGCGCGTGGTGGCGGCCAGCAGCATCAGCAGGGCGCCGATGAAGAACAGGTTGGGCAGGACCAGCACGCCCAGCGCCCACAGGTAGGCCGCGCCGGGGAAAGGGCCCACGCGCTGGGCATCGACCCAGGGCATCACGGGACCGAGCATCGTGCCGAGCACGATCATGGCGAAGATGAGCAGGCAGGCCACCAGGCCGGCGGCAAAGCGGCCGATCAGGTAGTCGTGCTTTTTCATCGGCGTGGCGAACAGCATGTCGGAAATGCCCACTTCGCCGTCGCGCAGCACGCCGCCGGCGATGAAGATGGTGACGACGAACATCGACATCAGGCTGAAGATGCCGAGCATCTGCGCGACCACGGTCGGCGCATTGCGGTTGACGTTGCCGATGCTGCCGCCGACCTGGATCGCATCGCTGGTGGTGGCGCCGAAGGCCAGCGCGCCGAAGATCAGCGCGCACACCCACAGCAGGGGCTGGCGCAGCTGGAAGTCCAGCTCGAACTTGAAGAATTCTCTCAGCATGCCGCCCTCCTTACGCCGTCACCGGCGCAGCCTGGGCGGACGCCGCCTGGCCGGCCGCGCGGCCTGCATTGCGGATCTGCAGGAAGTAGACGTCTTCCAGGTCCGGCTCGACGCTGACGAAACCATCGTCCGGCTGCGACTCGGCATACACATTGATCTGCGGCCGGCCCGCCACCAGGCGGGTGGACAGCACGTTGAAGCGCTCCTGGTATTCGGGCAGGGCTTCCTGGCTGACGGTGCGGCGCCACACGCGGCTTTTCAGGGTGTCGATCGCGGCCTGCGGCTCGCCCTGCAGCAGCACCGTTCCCTTGGCGATCATGGCCATGCGCGGGCACAGGTCGGTCACGTCCTCGACGATGTGGGTCGACAGGATGACGACCACCTGCTCGCCGATCTTGGCCAGCAGGTTCAGGAAGCGGTTGCGCTCGTCGGGATCGAGGCCGGCGGTCGGCTCGTCGACGATCACCAGGCGCGGCGCGCCGAGCAGCGCCTGGGCGATGCCGAAGCGCTGGCGCATGCCGCCCGAATAGGTGCCCAGGCCGCGCTTGCGCGCTTCCCACAGATTGGTCTGGTGCAGCAGGGCTTCGACGATCTCCTTGCGCTCGCCCTTCGCAGTCAGGCCTTTCAGGACCGCGAAGTGGTTCAGCAGCTTTTCGGCGCTGACCTTCGGGTAGACGCCGAAGTCCTGCGGCAGGTAGCCGAGCTGGCGGCGCAGGCTCTCTTTGTTCGCAAGGACGTCGAGGCCGTCGAAGTGGATGCTGCCGCTGTCCGGGTCCTGCAAGGTGGCGATGGTGCGCATCAAGGAGGACTTGCCGGCGCCGTTCGGGCCGAGCAGGCCGAACATGCCGTTCGGGATCTCGAGGCTGACATCGTTGATGGCTTTGACGCCGTTGGCATACGTCTTGTTGAGCTGCTTGATCGATAACATCGGCGGTGACTCCTGGTCTGTAAATGGTAACGGATCTTTCCTTACAGATAATGTAGCGTTAGTGGAATGCGATGTCAGTTTTTTGTGACAGGCGGTAGAAAAGCCGGAATGGACGACGAATTCGGGGGCATATGCGTAAGTCATGCAGCTCGAATACGCCTGCCTGTCCGCACGCAACAGATGCCGCCGCGCGCGCCGTACGATAGGGCCTTCCCAGCGTTCATGCGGAAGGAATACTATGAGTCTGGCCGTCCTGAGAAGCCGCGCCCTGGCCGGCATGGAAGCGCCCGCCGTCAACGTCGAAGTCCACCTGGCCAACGGTCTCCCGGGCATCGCGATCGTCGGCCTGCCAGATACCGAGGTACGCGAAGCGAAAGACCGCGTGCGCGCGGCGCTGCAGAATTCCGGCTTCGACCTCCCGGCGCGCCGCATCACGATCAACCTGGCGCCGGCCGACCTGCCGAAAGAGTCCGGCCGCTTCGACCTGCCGATCGCACTGGGCATCCTGGCCGCCTCGCGCCAGATCCGCGACGATGCGCTGCACCGCTACGAATTTGCGGGTGAGCTGTCGCTGTCGGGAGAATTGCGGCCGGTGCGCGGCGCGCTGGCGATGGCGTTCGCGATGGCGCGCGACGGTGATGAGGAAACCCGCGCCTTCATCCTGCCGCTGGCCAATGCCGACGAAGCGGCGCTGGTCGAAGCGGCCGCGATCCTTCCCGCGCGTACCCTGCTCGAGGTCTGCGCCCACTTCGCCAACACGCCCGATGCGCCGACGCTGGCGCGCCACCATGGCCCCGGTATGTCGCACGCGCCGCGTTACCCCGACTTCGCCGAGGTCAAGGGCCAGCAGCACGCCAAGCGTGCGCTCGAGGTGGCGGCGGCGGGGTCCCACTCCGTCCTGCTGGTCGGCCCGCCAGGCGCCGGCAAGAGCATGCTGGCGGCGCGCCTGCCAGGCTTGCTGCCGCCGATGAGCGAGGGCGAGGCGCTCGAATCGGCCGCCGTGCAGTCGCTAGCCGGCGGCTTCGCACCCGAACGCTGGCGCCAGCGGCCGTTTCGCAGTCCGCACCATACGACGTCCGGCGTGGCCCTGGTCGGCGGCGGCAACCTGCCGCGGCCGGGAGAAGTATCGCTGGCCCATCACGGGGTGCTGTTCCTCGACGAGCTGCCCGAGTTCGAGCGCCGCGTGCTGGAAGTATTGCGCGAGCCGCTGGAATCGGGATCGATCACGATCTCGCGCGCGGCCCACCAGGCCGACTTCCCGGCCCGCTTCCAGCTGATCGCGGCGATGAATCCCTGCCCCTGCGGCTGGCTGGGTCACGCCAGCGGCAAGTGCCGCTGCACGCCGGACGCCGTGCTGCGCTACCAGGGACGCATATCGGGCCCGCTGCTCGACCGCATCGACATCCAGCTGCCGGTGGCGGCCATGGCGCCCGACGGCATGGGCGCGCAAGCCGACGGCGAACCGAGCGCCGCGATCGCGCAGCGGGTGGCGCAGGCCCATGCGCGTCAGTTAGCGCGCCAGGGTCGGCCCAACAGCCAGCTGGGGCCGGGCGAGATCGACCGCCATTGCGCTCCGGACGAGGCCGGGCGCCGGTTGCTGCACGACGCGGCCCGGCATCTGCACTGGTCGGCGCGGGCCTATCACCGCGTGCTCAAGGTGGCGCGCACGATCGCCGACCTGGCGGACGTGGACGCGGTGCGGTCGAAGCAGGTGGCAGAGGCGATCGGCTATCGGCGCGCGCTGCGTGACGACTGAAGTCACTTGCGCGCAACCGCGCGGCCGCCGGCGGCCAGCGCCAGCAGCAGGGCGAGCACTTCGAAGCCGCTGCCGACCCAGCCCACCTGCCCGGCCGACCAGCGCGCCACGGCCAGGCCGCCGAGCATGGCGCCCAGCGCGAAGCCGGCGTACTGCACCGATGCGTTCAGCGACAGCACCACCGGCGCCAGGCCCACGCCGCTGCGCGCCACCAGGCTGCTCTGCTGGGCGGGAAAGAAACCCCAGGTGCTCATGCCCCACATGACGATGCCGGGCGCCACCGCCGCCATGCCCCAGTGGCCGAGCCCGGCCAGCATGCCGAGGTAGGCGAAGGACAGCGCCAGCAGCGCCAGCGAGAACAGCACCACCCGCCGCGCGCCGAAGCGATCGCTGGCGCGCCCGCCCAGGGCCAGGCCGATCGCGGCCGAGACGCCCCACACCAGCATGACGGCGCTCATGCGCTCGGGCGGCAGATGGCTCACCTGTTCCAGGTAGGGAGCGAGATAGGTCAAGGTGGCATAAGTCCCGGTGCCCCAGGCCAGCGTCACCAGCAGGGTCGGCAGCACGCCAGGCAGGCGCGCCGCGTCGATGCGCGCGCGCAGGCCGGGTGGCGCCGTGCCCGCGCCGAGGGACCGCGGCAGCCCGATGGCCAGCCCGGCCGTCGCCGCCAGCGACAGCAGCGCCACCGCGCCGAAGATCGCGCGCCAGCCCAGGGCATTGCCGAGCAGCGTACCGAGCGGCACGCCGAGCACGATCGCCACCGTCATCCCGCCGCTCACCATGGCCAGCGCACGCCCCCGCTGTGCCGGCGCGGCCAGCGTGCCGGCCAGCGCCATTGCGGCCGGCGCATACAGGCCGGCAGGATGCGCGCGCTCATCAGGCCAGCATAGCTGTGGCTGGCCCAGGCCAGCGCGTTCCCGAGCGCGAATGCCGCCATCGCAATCACCAGCAGCGCGCGGCGTGGCAGGTTGGCGGTAACGATCGCCAGCACCGGACCGCCCAGCGCATAGGTCAGGGCGAACGCCGTCACCAGCTGGCCGGCCGAGGCCTCGCCGACGCCCAGGTCGCTGGCGATGCCCGGCAGCAGGCCGGCGATCATGAAGCTTTCGGTGCCGATGGCGAACATGCCCAGCGCCAGCAGATAGAGAATGGCGGTCGGTAGTGGGCGCTGAGGATGGTCCATGGGTGCTCCTGCGATGTCTGCGCCATTGGCGCGATAAGACATCTTTGCAGAAGCATCGCCGCGTCGTGGGACGGGGATCCCTCGATTCCGGACAGCCGTGACGGCGAGGCAGACTGCTAGGCCAGCGCCTGCTCGCGCGCCGCGCGCTTGATCGCCTGCGGCGGCTGGCCAAAGGCGCGCAGGAAGGCGCGCCGCATGCGCTCGGGGTCGGCGAAGCCGGTCTCGCGCGCGACCACGTCGATCGAGTGGTTGCTGGTCTCGATCATGGCGCGCGCCGCCTCGACCCGCAGCACCTCGATCGCGCGCGCCGGCGATTGCCCGGTCTCGAGGCGGAAGCTGCGGCTGAACTGGCGCGTGCTCAGGTTGGCCGCCTCGGCCAGCTCGTCGACCGACAGCGGCCGCCGCAGGTGGCTCTTGGCGTAGGTGAGCGCCTGCTGGATGCGGTCCGATTTCGGCTCCAGCTCGAGCAGGGCCGAGAACTGCGACTGGCCGCCGCTGCGGCGGTGGTAGACCACCATCTGGCGCGCGATGTGCTTCGACGCGTCCTTGCCAAGATCTTCTTCCACCATCGCCAGGCACAGGTCGATACAGGCGGTCATGCCGGCCGAGGTCCAGACGCGGCCGTCGTTGATGTAGATGCGGTCTTCCTCGATGCGCGACTTCGGATAGGCGCGCTGCAGGTCGCGCGCCAGCGCCCAGTGGGTGGTCGCGCGGCGGCCGTCGATCAGGCCGGCCTCGGCCAGGATGAAGGCGCCGGTGCAGATGCTGGCGGTGCGGCGCGAGGCATCGCTGGCTTCGCGCAGGAAGCCCAGGAAGGGCGCGCTCGACTTGAAGCCGACCGGGGTCATGATGCCGGCCACGATCATGGTGTCGTAGTCGCGCCGGTCGAAGGCTTCGGTGAACACGCCGACGCCGGACGAGCTGGCGAGCACGCCGCCGTGCTCCGACAGCATGGTCATGTCATAGAACGGCCCTCCATCGAGACCGTTGGCGATCTCGAATACGGTGGTGGCCATGAGGTCGAGCGCCTGGAAGCCGGGCGGGAACAGGAATCCGATTCTGCGTTTCATGATGGTCCTAGAATGCGCAACATGGAAAATAATACGCCAAGAAGCGCCGGGCGGGCCGAAGTCCTCCATCTTTCGAAGGAGACCGGCGCGCGCGGCGCGACCATCCCGTTGCGGCTGGGCTCAGGCGGTGCTCATGCACCCTGCAGCTGTTCGGGCCCGATCGGCAGCGTGCGCACGCGCTTGCCGGTGGCCGCGAACACGGCATTGGCGAGCGACGGGAACAGCGCGGCGGTGCCCGGCTCGCCGATGCCGCCCGGCGCTTCGCGGCTGGCCACGATATGGGTCTCGATCACGGGCGCCTCGTTGATGCGCAAGACCCGCACATCGTGGAAGTTCGACTGCTGGATGCGGCCTCCCGCCACGGTCGCCTTGCCCCACAGCGCGGCCGAGATGCCGAAGTTGATGCCGCTCTCGAGCTGGGCGCGGATGGTATCGGGATTGATCGCGACGCCGGTATCGACCGCCGCGACCACGCGCTTGACCGCGACCTTGCCTTCCTTGCTCACCGCAACGTCGGTCACCAGCGCCAGATAGGTGCCGAATACGTGCTGCAGCGAGACGCCGCGGCCCTGGCCTGATCCCTGCTGCAGCGGCTTGCCCCAGCCGGCCTTGTCGGCGGCCAGGCGCAGCACCGCGAGCGCACGTGGATTGTCCTTCAGGAGCGCGCTGCGATAGGCGACCGGATCCTTGCCGGCGGTGGCCGCCAGCTCATCGATGAAGCTCTCGACCACGAACAGGTTGTGCGCCGGGCCGACGCCGCGCCAGAAGCCGGTCGGCACCGGCGGCTCGTGGTTCACGTACTCGACCAGCATGCTGGGGAAGGCATACGGCGGATGCATGGCGCCCTCGACCACCTCTTCGTCGAAGCCGTTGACGTAGCCGGCCGGGAAGAAGCGCTTGATCGTCGACGGGCCGGTGATGCGGTGGCTCCAGGCCAGGGGCATGCCCTCGCCGTCGACGCGCGCCTCGATCCGGTCGTAAAAGCCCCCGCGGTAGATGTCGTGCTGGGTATCTTCCTCGCGGCTCCAGGTGACTTTCACCGGGCCTTTCACGTGGCGCGCGATCTGCACCGCGCGTGTCACCATGTCGACCTCCAGGCGGCGGCCGAAGCCCCCGCCCAGGTAGTGGTTGTGGACCGTCACTCGGTCCGGTTCGAGACCCGCCGCCCTGGCCGCCGCCGCGCGGCTCAGGGTCATCACCTGGGTGCCGAGCCACAGCTCGCAACTGCCGTCCTTCACGTGCACGGTGCAGTTGAGCGGCTCCATGGCGGCGTGAATCAGGTAGGGCTGCTCATACGTCGCCGCGATGCGCTTGCCGCCCGCCTTGGCCGGCTCACCCTCCTGCCGCACCTTCGCCGCCGGGCCTTCGGCCGCCCTGGCCAGCGCGGTCGACAAGGCCGCGCTGTCGACCTTGGCGTTGGGGCCGTCGTCCCAGACGATCTCGAGCGCCGCCAGTCCCTTGCGCGCGGCGCCGGTGTGGTCGGCGATCACGGCCACGCAGTCGTCGAGCTTGACCACCTGGCGCACGCCTTTCACCGCCAGCGCGCGGCGCTCGTCGACGCTTTTGAGGCTGCCGCCAAAGGCGGGCGACTGCGCCAGCGCCGCGAATTTCATGCCCGGCACCATGGCGTCGATGCCGTATCTGGCGCTGCCGTTGACCTTCAAGGGAGTGTCGAGACGCTTGCCCGGCTTGCCGATCAGGACGAAGTCGGCCTCCTTGAGCTTGACGTCCGCCGGCGCCGGGACCGGCAAGGCGGCCGCCTGCGCCGCCAGTGCGCCATACTTCAGGCGCCGCCCGCTGGGGCGGTGCACAACTTCACCGTTGCGGGCCTGGCACTCGGACGGGCTGACCTTCCACTGGCTGGCCGCGGCCTGCACCAGCATCATGCGCGCGGCGGCGCCGGCCTGGCGCATCGGCAGCCAGGCGGCGCGCATGGACGTCGAGCCGCCCGTGATCTGCAGGCCGAGCAGCGGGTTGCCATACAGCTTGTCGTCGGCGCCGGCATGCCTGACCCGCACCTGTTCCAGTCCCACCTCGAGCTCTTCGGCCACCAGCATCGGGATCGAGGTATAGGTGCCCTGGCCCATCTCGATATAGGGCATGGTGATGGTGACCAGGCCATCGGCGCCGATCAGCACGAAGGCGTTCGGCTCGAATGTGCGGGCGGTCGCGGCCATCGCCGGACGGCTGGCGCCATCGAGGACGACGCCCAGCAGCAGGCCGCCACCGGCGGCGGCGCCGGCCACCAGGAAAGCGCGGCGCGGCAGGTTGGGCAGATCGTTACGCATGGCGGCCTCCTGCCAGCGTGAGCGCGGCGGCCTTGATGCCGGCGCGGATGCGCGGATAGGTGCCGCAGCGGCAGATATTGCCGCTCATGGCGGCGTCGATGTCTTCGTCGGTGGGCTTGGCATTGGACTTGAGCAGGGCCGCGGCCGACATCAGCTGGCCCGATTGACAGTAGCCGCACTGGACCACCTCCTGGTCGAGCCAGGCCTTCTGCAGCGCGGCGCCGATGCGCGAGGCGCCGAGCGTCTCGATGGTCGCGACGTCGGCCTTGCCCACCGCCTCGACGCTGGTGAGGCAGGAGCGGGTCGGCACGCCGTCCACGTGCACGGTACAAGCGCCGCACAAGCCCATGCCGCAGCCGAATTTCGTCCCCGTCATGCCCAGCACGTCGCGCAGCACCCACAGCACCGGCGTGTCGCCGTCGACGTCCACCTCGTGGTTCTTTCCGTTGACCTTCATGCCATCCCCCTGGACTTGGTTTATTTGGCGAATGGTCGCAGAACTGGCCCGCCTGGAGCGGACGTAAACCCCACGATTCAGGACATCTGGCCATGCCGCCATGTCCAAAGAATACCGTTGCCGCCCTCCCCCAAAAAACGGCAAAGGAGATAGACACTGCTGCTACTATCGCGCTATGCACCCGACAATGCGACCAACCAATCCGCTCCGAGCGCGCTTGCGCATCCTCGTCCCGGCCTTGCTGGCGGCCAGCCTGCTGGGCGGCTGCAATCCCACCTATAACTGGCGCGAACACACGAGCCAGGAGGGACACTACAAGATCCTGTTCCCGGCCAAGCCGGCCACCTTCACGCGCGCGGTGGACCTGGACGGCCTGCGGGTGCAGATGACCATGACGGCGGCCGAAGTCGACGGCGCCACCTTCGCCGTCGGCGCCGCCATGGCGCCCGATGCCGTGCGCGCCCGCGCCGCGCTGCCGGCGATGCGCCAGGCCCTGCTGCGCAATATCGGCGCCGACGACGATGCGGCGCCTGCGCCGCAGGACGGCCTGCGCGTGGAGGCGACGGGCGCCGCCAACGGCAAGCCGATGCACCTGCATGGCCGCTTCGAGACGCGCGGCGAGCGCTTCTACCAGGTCATCGTGCTGGGCCCGGCGAACGCGGCGCCGCCCGAGCAGGTCGACCAGTTCCTGTCCTCGTTCGCGCCCCAGTGAGACCGTCATGATTGAGCATCCCCCCGCCCTGCGCCTGGCCGGCCTGCGCAAGGATTTCGGCCGCCCCGCCGTCGATGGCCTCGACCTGCTCGTGCGGCGCGGCGAGTTCTATGCCCTGCTCGGCCCCAACGGCGCCGGCAAGACCACCACGCTGCGGCTGGTCAGCGGCCTGCTGGCGCCGGACGCCGGCAGCATCGAGGTGCTCGGCATCGACCTGGCCGGCGCGCCTGACGCGGCCAAGGCCAGGATGGCCTACCTGCCGGACGAGCCGATGTTGTACGGGAAACTCAAGCCCTTCGAGTACCTGGAATTCGTGGCCGGGCTGTGGGGCGTGCGCGCGCAAGACGCCGAACCGCGCGCGCGTGAACTGCTCGACTGGCTCGACCTGAGCCAGCATGCGCACGAGCTGACCGAAGGATTCTCGCGCGGGATGAAGCAGAAGCTCGCCCTGGCAGGGGCCCTAATCCACGAACCGGAATTATTAATCCTGGACGAACCGCTCACCGGCCTGGATGCGGTCGCGGCGCGCCAGGTAAAAGACCTGCTGCTGGCCCACGTCGCCAAGGGCGGCACGGTGATCCTGACCACGCACATCCTCGAAGTGGCGGAGCGGCTGGCGCAGCGCATCGGGATCATCCGCCAGGGCCGCCTGATCGCCGAAGGCACGCTGGACGAGCTGCGCGCCCGCACCCGGGGCGGCAGCCTGGAAGACGTGTTCCTGCAACTCACAGCCGCGCCATGATGACCGCGCCGGGCAGCGTCGGCTGGCTGCTGCGGCACGAGCTGCGGCTGGCCTGGTTCAATGCCTCGGGCGGCAAGGAAGGCGGCGGCAAGCGGCGGCCCGCCAATGCGGCGATCGGCCTGGCGCTGGTCGGCTGGGCCGCGCTGCACCTGCTGGCGTGGGTGGCCGTGCGCGATCTCGCCGGCTTGGCGGGCGACGATCCGCGCATCCTGCTCGCCATCTCGGCCGTGCTGGCAGGCGGCGCGACCTTCATGCTGTCGTCGGCAATCAAGTCGAGCGTGCTGGTGCTGTTCGAGCGCAGCGACCTCGATCTGCTGCTGTCGTCGCCCCTGCCCTCGCACAGCATTTTTACCGTGCGCCTGGCCGGCGTGGCGGCCAGCACCGCCGCCGTGTACCTGTTCTTCCTGGCGCCGTTCGCCCATGCCGGCCTTCTGCAGGGGCAGTGGCGCTGGCTCGGCATCTATCCGGGCGTGATTTCGGTCGCGGTGCTGTGCAGCTGTCTTGCGATGCTGCTCACGCTCGGGCTGGTGCGTGTGCTCGGTGCGCGCCGCACCCGCGTGGTGGCGCAGGTGATGGGGGCGCTGGCTGGCGCCCTGCTGGTCATCGCATCCCAGCTGCATGCGCTGTCGTCCAGGGATACGCAAGGCCGCGTGCGCGAGATGCTGGACGGGCTGCTGCGCAAGGATGGCGTGGGCGATCTCCCTTTGCTGCTGCCGGCGCGCGCCATGCTGGGTGAGCCGCTGCCGATGCTGCTGCTGGCCGCGTTGGCTGCCGTGGTATTCGTGCTGACGGCGCGGCGTACCCACCGCTTTTTTGCGCACGGCCTGCAGTTGGCGGCGTCGGCGGCGCGCGCGGGCACGGCGCGCACCGCGCCGCTGACTTTGCGCTTCGGCCGCAGCCTGTTCCATACCGTCGTGGTCAAGGAGTGGCGCCTGATCGTGCGCGATCCGCATCTGCTGTCGCAGGTACTGTTGCAGCTGCTGTTCCTGCTGCCCTTGTTCTTCCTTGTTTTCCAGCGCGCCGACTTGCAGGTGCAGGCGCTGGACGCCGGGCTGACGCTGCTGTGCGGCTCGCTGACCGGCGCGCTGGCCTGGGTCGCCTTGTCGGCCGAGGACGCGCCGGACCTGCTGCTGGTGTCGCCCGCGTCGCAGCGCACGGTGCGGCGCGCCAAGCTGGCCGCGGCCATCATGCCGGTGCTCGCGCTGGTAGCCATCCCGCTGCTGTGGCTGACCGTTCGTATGCCGGCTGCGGGGCTGATCGTCTGTTTCGCCGTATGCGGCGCCGTGCTGGGCGCCGGGTTGATCGTGTTCTGGTGCGGCCGACCTGGCGTGCGCAGCAATTTCAAGGGCCGCGGCAAGGGCGGCTTCGTGATGAATATGCTCGAGCTGTTCAACAGCCTGGCCTGGGGAGCGCTGGGCTGGTTCCTGTCCGGGGCAACGCGCGCGCCTTTGTCGGATGCGGGCGCGCTGGCGGTGGTAGGGAGCGGTTCGCTGGCCGTCGTCGTGCTTGGGGCGGCCTGGCTCCTGAGAGTAAAACGTACCTGAGTTGTGCGAGCGAGCGCACTGTGAGCTTGCGTCAGTCGTGCTATCGTTTAGACACTAACAAAACCAAGAGATAGCCATGTTAATTACCTTTAAATGCAGATCCTACCCAGAGGTCTTGATGTACCAGGAGCATGCCAAGCGCATCCTCGACCTGTTGCACAAGGAATCGGAACGCGGTGTCATCACCGCAGCAGAAGCGGAACAAGTGATCCCACGGCTCGAGGCCGAGATCGAAGAGAGCCGCAAGCACCAGGCGACCGAACAGGTGGCGCAAGATGTCCACGCGCACCATCGCGATGAAGATGACCACGAGCATCAGCCGATCGAGGTGGTCACGTTCTCGGCACGGATGTATCCGCTGCTGGAAATGATGCGCTCGGCGCGAGATAACAAAACCGATATCTTGTGGGGTGTTTGACGTTCTCGCGATCTGACGCTGGCCAAGGCCGATCCGATACCTGATCGCGCCGTAGGGTGGATGGCTCTGCCATCCACGCGTCCAACTATTCGATGAGTGACCCATCTGCATGGGATCCACGACGATCTTCCGAGCCAGAAAGCAAAAAACCCCCGCCTGCACTACGCGCGATCTTGAGCGCGCGTAGGCCGGTGGGGGTTTTTCTTATAACTAGCCTGACGATAACCTACTTTCACACTGGTTGCAGCACTATCATCGGCGCAAAGTCGTTTCACGGTCCTGTTCG
>NZ_JAXCWH010000015.1:0-112759 GCF_034045165.1 Massilia sp. CFBP9026 | reverse complement strand
TGGGTCACCTTCAAGGCGCCGCGGCCGGTGATGGCATCGATGGTCTGCCCGCTGCGGTCGCGCGCCACCAGGATGCAGTCGAGGTGATGCGAAATGCCACGCAGGGCAGCTCTGCCACCGCGCTTGCGCGGAGGGCGATCGAGCTTGCGCGAACCCTTCTGCGATTCGAGCAGGAATGTCTCGTCGGCTTCGACGATACCGATCAGGCGCTCGGGACGGTCGTCCTTGACCCGGTCGAGAAAGCGATGGCGCCAGCGAAACGTCGTGTTGTGGTGCACGCCGACCCGCTTGGCCGCAGAGCGGACCGTGCGCGAATCGAGCACCGTTTCCAGATACTCGAGCCACTTGCCCTTGTGCCTGAGCCGCGCCAGCGGCGTGCCGGTCAGGTCATTGAAAGTGCGGCCGCACGCGCAACAGCGATAGCGTTGCAAGTCATTGGCCTGGCCATGGCGGTGGCAATGCTCGCAACCGCAATCCGGGCAGCAGCGTCCCTTTGACCGGATCTCGTCGATAAGGGCGACCACCCGGTCGAGCCCGGCTGCCGGATGCAGCGCGGCGAGCACCTGCTGACGCTGCGGCTGGTTCAGCAACGCTAGCTGGGCGAATAACTCCTCAAACTTCGGCGCTTTCATGGCGCGCTCCGAGCGATGGCGACCAGGATTGGACCGCGGGTCAGCTCAGCAGTTCAATGCTCATCCATATTTAACGATGACAGCGCCTCGAAAAAAAGGCAGGCCGCAGCCTGCCTCGTCGTGAACGCCCCGGGGAATTCAGAACTCCTCCCACTCCCCTGCGTTCGCCGTCATCTTCGATTTCGCCGCAGCCGGTCGCACGGTCGCCTTGTTCACGGCCAGCACTGGCCGCACCGGTAGCGCCATCCGCTCCGGCGCCACGTCCACCGAAGCGGTCGACGCCGCCAGCATCTGCTCGCCGTCGATCCGGAACACCGACACCGCCTGCGCCAGCCTGGTCGACTGCTCGCGCAGCGCGGCCGCCGCCGCCGCCGCTTCCTCGACCAGGGCCGCGTTCTGCTGCGTGCCCTCGTCCATCTGCGCCACCGCCACGTTGATCTGCTCGATGCCCTCGGTTTGCTCCAGGCTGGCCGAACTGATCTCGCCCATGATGTCGGTCACGCGGCGCACGCTGTCGACGATCTCCACCATCGTGGCGCCGGCTTCGGCCACCAGACGGCTGCCGTCGGCCACCTTGCCGCTCGAGTCGCCGATCAGGCCCTTGATTTCCTTGGCGGCGGCCGCCGAGCGCTGGGCCAGGTTGCGCACCTCGCTCGCCACCACCGCAAAGCCCCTGCCCTGCTCGCCGGCGCGCGCCGCTTCCACCGCCGCATTCAGCGCCAGGATATTGGTCTGGAAGGCGATGCCGTCGATAACGCCGATGATGTCGGTGATCTTGCTCGAAGAGGCATTGATCGCGTCCATGGTGCCCACCACCTGCGCGATCACGGCGCCGCCGCGCGCCGCCACGTTCGATGCGGCGTCGGCCAGTACGTTGGCCTGGCGCGCATTGTCGGCGTTCTGGCGCACGGTCGAAGTCAGCTCTTCCATCGAGGATGCCGCTTCTTCCAGCGCCGAGGCCTGCTGCTCGGTACGGCTCGACAGGTCCTGGCTGCCCACGGCCACCTGGCCGGCCGCCACCGCGATGGTGTCGGTACCCACGCGCACAGTGCCGACGGTGCGCGCCAGGCTCTCGTTCATCGTCTTGAGGGCCTGCAGCAGCTGGCCGGTCTCGTCGCGGCTGGTGACTTCGATGCGGCTGGTGAGGTCGCCGGCGGCGACAGTATTGGCCACGTCCAGCGCACGTCCGAGCGGGCGCGTGATCGAGCGCGTGATCCACCAGGCCACCAGGGCCGCCAGGGCCAGCGCCGCGGCGCCGAAGCCCCACATCATCGCGCTGGTAGTGCGGTAGGTGGCTTCGGCATCGCGCGCCGCGGCGTCGGCGATCTCGTTCTGCAGGGCGGTCTGCTCCCTGGTCGCCTTCTTCAGCCGCACCAGCAGCGGACGCAGCTCTTCGCCCAGCAGCGTGCGCGCCGCTTCCACCTCGCCGGCGGCGACGTGCTTGATGATGGCGTCCTGGCCCGTCTTGTAGTGGGCAGTCTCCTTGCGCATCTGGTCGAGCAGCGCCAGCGCATCCGGGTTGTGCAGCGCGTCCTTCAGCCTGGCCAGGATGTCGTCCATCGCGGCCCGCGAAGCCATGATGTCGCGCACCTGGCGCTCGTGGTCGGCGGCATCGTCGGTCAGCAGCATATTGCGCAGCGCGATCGCGATATCGTTGATCTCGGCCTGCATCTGGTTGGTCATCGCAATGCGCGGCATGCGGCCGTGGACGATCTCGTCGGTGCCGGCATTGATCCGGCCCAGCATCGCATTGCTCATCACGATCATCACCACCAGCATGGCGCAGATCAGTCCATAGCCCAGCGCCAGGCGCTTGCCGATGTTCAGGTTTGCCAGTTTCATTCTTGTATTCTCCTCACGCCGCGCGCGGCAGCGCCGCCACCAGTCCGAGCTCGTCGGACTGCATCAGTTTGTCGATATCGAGCAGGATCAGCATCCGCTCGTCCACGGTGCCCAGGCCGAGCAGGCAGTTGCCGTCCAGCGTGGCCTGCATCTCGGGGGCGGGCCGGACCTGGTCCGGGGTCAGGGTCACCACGTCCGAGACGCTGTCGACCACCATGCCGATCACGTGATGTTCGATGTTCAGGATGATCACGACGGTGAAAGCGTCATAGACCGCCTCGCCGATGCCGAACTTCAGGCGCATGTCGACGATCGGAACGATGGCGCCGCGCAGGTTGATGATGCCCTTCAGGTAGTCGGGCGCGCTGGCCAGGCGGGTTGGGGCTTCGTAGCCGCGGATCTCCTGCACCTTCAGGATGCTGATCGCGTATTCTTCCTTTCCGAGGCGGAAAGACAGCACTTCGTTGTCGTTGCTCGTTTCCATATCGTCCATGATCCGGTTGGCTGGTTTTACTGAATTTCCCAAAGGAAAAACGTTACCGGTTTCGTTTTTGGCTGTCGATGGACAAGTGTTAACAACTGTAAAATTTCGTCGACTTCTTGATTTAACTATGGTGTCGCTGCAACGGATTTGACCCGTTCACACGAATCGCCAACCCAAAAGCTGGCATACATTGTGCTTGGGAAATATCACATCGTCACGCCTTCAACCGGCGCCCTATCCACCCACAGGAGCCCCTCATGATCATCCGCCGACTCGACCCGCGCGCCATCGCCGAACGCCGGCCGCAACTGGCCACGCTGTTGCTCGACGCCGTCGCCGATGGCCATTCGCTGGGCTTTATCAACGGGCTGGACCAGGACCAGCTGGACGCCTACTGGCAGGGCGTGGCGGACGAGGTCGGCGCCGGGCGGCGCGTGCTGCTGGCCGCCGAGCGCGATGGCCAGCTGGTCGGCAGCGCCCAGCTCGACCTGTGCCTGAAACCGAACGGGAACAACCGCGCCGAGGTGCAGAAGCTGCTGGTGCACTGCACCGAGCGCCGCCAGGGCATCGGCACCGCCCTGATGCAGGCGCTCGAGATCGAGGCGCTGGCGCTGCGCCGCGGCCTGCTGTTCCTCGACACGGCGGCCGGTTCCGAGGCCGAGCAGCTGTACCGCAAGAGCGGCTACCAGCGGGTTGGCGAACTGCCCGAATACGCCTGCACCCCGAACGGGCGCTGGCATGCAACGGCGATCTATTACAAGACGCTGTTTACCCGCAGCCGCCCCTGATTCGCGGGGGGCGCCACGAATCCGTCTACACCTGCCGTGGCGCCCGCCACACGCTACCGCGCAGCCGGGTGTGCATCGGCACGATTGCGCGTAGAATCGCCGGTTCAAACGTTCTGGAAAGCAATGTGACTGGCGCCTCCTCCACCATGACCCGCAGGCCGCTGCGGGCCTACCTGCTCTGGCTCGTCCTCGCGACCCTGTTGCCGGGCGTGGTCGGCGCGTCGCTATTGTTCATCGACCAATACCGCAAGAGCCGCGCCCAGTACGAACGCAACACCATGCAGACCGTGCGCGCGCTGGTGCACACGGTCGACAGCAAGCTGCTGCAGGCGCAGGCGATCGCCCAGACCCTGTCCACCTTCGATGCGCTGCAAAACGCCGATTTCGAGCGCGCCCACCGCCAGGCGCGCCAGGCCCTGCAACTGGCCGGCCCGGACATGAGCGCCGTCCTGCGCGACCGCGGCGGACAGCAGATCTTCAATACCAGCCGCCCCTATGGCGCCAACCTCCCGATCGAGCCCACCGAGCAGCTGGAATCCGTATTCGCCAGCGGCAAACCCTCGGTGTCGAACGTGTTCACCAGCGCAGTGCTCAAGCGCCCCACGGTCAGCCTCGACGTCCCGGTGATGGTCGATGGCCGCGTCGCCTACGTGCTGAGCGTCGGCGTGCGGCCCGGCTACTTCGACGACATGCTCACGCCGAAGTCGGTGGCGGACGGCGCGCGCGCCTCGGTGGTCGACGCCGCCGGCATCATCTTCGCGCGCAACATCAGCCCCGAACTGTTCGTCGGCAAGCGCGTCACCGATCCGCTGTACCGCGCCCTGCTGCGCGCGCGCGAGGGCATCGTGCCCTCGGTGTCGCAGGAAGGCACGACCCTGCTGACCTTCTATTCGCGCTCGCGCACCACCGGCTGGCACGTGGCGATCGGCGTGCCGCGCGCGAACCTGAACCAGACCCTGTTCGAGCCGCTGGCGGTGCTGCTCATCGGCGTCACCCTGCTGTTCGCGATCGGCCTGTGGCTGGCCTGGCAGATCGGCGGCCGGCTGGCCAGTTCGGTCCAGGGCCTGACGGCGCCGGCGGTGGCGCTGGGCAAGGGCGAGGATCCCCCGCGCTTCACCCAGACCTACGTCAGGGAGACCGCCGAGGTGGCCGAGGCGATCGGCGCCGCATCGCGCCTGCTGGGCGAGCGCGCCCAGGCGCTGGCGGTCAAGGAAGCCGAGCTGCGCGACGCCCACCGCATGGCGCGCTTCGGCACCTGGCACCTGACGCTGGCCACCGGCGCGGTCGAGACCTCCGAATCGGTGCCCTATATCTATGGGCGCGAGCTGTCACCCTACGCCCAGCAGCGCGGCACCCTGCTGCCAGAGGAATCGTGGGACAAGGTCGACGCCCTGCTACGCGAACTGGCGCGCGACGGCGGCAACGGCCGCCTGCAGCTGCAGGTGCTGCACGGCGAAGGCCACCGCATCTGGATCGACATGCACTGCGAAGCGGTGCATGACGACGAGGGCCGGGTGACGGCGGTGCGCGGCACCATCCAGGACGTCACCGACCGCGTCAACGCCGAGGAAGGCTTGCGCGAAGCCGACCGCCGCAAGAACGAATTCCTGGCCATGCTGGCGCACGAGCTCAGAAACCCGCTGGCGCCGATCGCCTCTGGCGCCCAGTTGCTGGGCCAGGATAATCTCGATCCGGCGCGCACGCGCCAGATCAGCGCCATCATCGCGCGCCAGGCGCGCCACATGGCCGGCCTGGTCGACGACCTGCTGGACGTGTCGCGCGTGACGCGCGGCCTGGTGGCGCTGTCCAAGGACCGCATCGACATCAACGAAGTGGTGCTGGAAGCGCTGGAACAGGTGGGCGAACCGCTGCGCCAGAAGCGCCACCATCTGCAGACCGGACTGCTGCCGGCGCCGGCCTGGGTGATGGGCGACCGCAAGCGCCTGGTGCAGGTAGTCGGCAACCTGCTGCACAACGCGGTCAAGTTCACCCCAGCGTCCGGCGAGGTGAAGGTGGCGCTCGAACTCGACGAGAAAACCTTGCGCATCGTGGTGGCCGACAACGGCATCGGCATGCTGCCGCACGAACTGGAACGTGCCTTCGAGATGTTCGTGCAGGGTGAGCGCACGCCAGACCGCACCCAGGGCGGCCTGGGCATCGGGCTGGCGCTGGTGCGCAGCCTGGTGCTACTGCACGGTGGCAGCGTGGCGGTGGAGAGCCCCGGCCAGGGCCAGGGCAGCACCTTCACGGTGACCTTGCCGCGCTGCGCCGAGCGCAGCGTGGGCGCACCCGGCGCCGGCTTTGACGCGGCGGAGGCGGGATCGGCGCGCGCACTGAAGGTGATGGTGGTGGACGACAACGTCGACGCGGCCCAGGTGCTGGCGATGTACGTCGGCGCCGCCGGCCACGAAGTCGCGGTCGAGCACGACCCGTTCGCGGCGCTGACGCGCGCCGAGGCCTTCGTGCCCGATGCCTGCCTGCTCGACATCGGCCTGCCCGGCATGGACGGCCACGAACTGGCGCGCCGCCTGCGCGCGCAGCCGGCCACCGCCGGGGCGCTACTGGTGGCGGTCACCGGCTATGGCCAGGCCCAGGACCGCGAGGCCAGCCGCCTTGCCGGCTTCGACCATCACCTGGTGAAGCCGGTCGACATGGGCGAGCTGGAAAAAATCCTGGCGGCGGCCAGCGCCGCCTAGGTCGACGTTCGGATCAGCGCTTCACCTCAGCGCTTCACCTCAGCGCTTCACGCTACCGAAGGCTTCGCCCTTCTTCCAGGTCGGCATGGCCGGCGCATTGGCGACGGCGTAGCCGAGGTTGAGCGTGAACTGGGCCTGCTGCACCATGCCCGACAGGTCCCATTCCGGACGGTATTCGTCGCTGACCTGGTGGTAGTGCTCCTTGAAGCCCTTGATGTTGGTGCTCGATTCGTGCTGGTGGTGCTCGAACTCGAAGTGGCCGTCGCCCGAGAACACGGCCGAGCCGACGTTGAAGGCGGGGACGCCCGCCTTCGCGAAGGCGAAGTGGTCGGCGCGGAAGTAGGCGCCCGACAGGTCGGGAACCGCCGGCGCGATCTTCAGGCCCATCGATTTCGCCACCTGCTGCGAGGTCTCGTACAGCGAGCTGCGCTCGGCGCCGGCCACGCCGATGTCCTTGGTGCGGCCCACGAAGTTCAGGCTGTCCAGGTTCAGGTCGGCGGCGGTCTGCGCCAGCGGCCACACCGGCTTGGCGACGTAGGCGGCGGCGCCCAGCAGCCCCTGCTCTTCGGCCGCCGGCCACAGGAAGATCTGGGTGCGCTTGGCCGGCTTCTTGACGGCTTCGGCCGCCATCGCCAGCAGCGCGGCGGTGCCGGATGCATTGTCGATCGCGCCGTTGTAGATGCGGTCGGCCTTCGGATCGTCGCCGGGCTTGGCGTCGATCATTCCCATGTGATCCCAGTGCGAGGAATAGACCACGGCCTGCTCCTTCAGCTTCGGGTCGCTGCCGGGCACGATGCCGACCACGTTGAACTGTTCGACCGGACGGATGGTCGAGCGCAGCGCGACCTTGCCTGCCACCTTCAGGTCGACCGGGCGGAAATCGCGCCGCTCGGCCTGGGCGCGCAGCTGGTCCAGGTCATGGCCGCCGGCGGCGAACAGTTCGCGCGCGGTGTCTTCGTGCAGCCAGCCTTCCATCGGATTGCCGTTGCCCTTGAGGCTAAAGCGCTCGTTGGCGAAGCCGTTGGCCGGTACGCTCCACGGGTACGAGGCCGACCGCGTGGTATGGATCAGCAGCACGCCGGCGGCGCCGCGGCGCGCGGCTTCCTCGAATTTATAGATCCAGCGGCCGTACCAGGTGTAGGCCTTGCCGGCGAAGCGGTTCGGCTCCTCGGCGGTGGGCTGCGGATCGTCGACCATCATGACCAGGATCTTGCCCTTGGCGTCCAGGCCCTTGTAGTCGTCCCATTTCTCTTCCGGCGCGGCGGCGCCGTAGCCGACGAAGACCAGCGGCGCATCGAAGGCCACGTTCTCCTTGCCGCTCCTGGTGCCCATCACGATGCCCTTGCCCAGTTCCGGCTTGATGGTCTTGCCGCCGGCGGTAAAGGTGGCGCTGCCCTCGACCAGTTTGCTGCCCTCGATCTCGACCTTCTGGCGATAACCGCCGCCGGGAATCTGCTGCAGCCCAATCAGGGCGGCCTGGGTCTCGAGATAGCGCACCGTCAGGTCGCCGCCGCGCTGGCCGGTGCCGCGGCCTTCGAGCAGGTCATCGGCCAGGAACGACAGGTGCGCGCGCAGCGCGGTTTCTGAGATGGCGGACGGCTGCTGGGCGTGCGCTGCCTGTGACAGGGTGAGGACGACGGCGCTGGCGGCCAGGGCAAGGGGATGAAGTCGCATCGATGTTCCGTGACGGTGTGGTGAAAAAGACCATCTTAAACCAACAGGGCTCTATACTGTCGGTCACTCTGCAATGACGCCAGGAGGAAGCATATGCCCGTATCCCGCCGCATGGCCATCGTCGCCCTGGCCGTCACGCCGCTGGCCGGCGCGCACGCCGGCACCACCACTACTACCATCGACATGGAGAAGCCCAAGATGTACGGTCTGATCGGAAAAATGCGCGCCCAACCGGGCCAGCGCGACGCACTCATCGCCATCCTGCTGGACGGCACCGCCGACATGCCCGGCTGCCTGGCCTACGTAATCGCGAAGGACGCGCAGGATGCGGACGCCATCTGGATCACCGAGACCTGGAAAGACCAGCCCAGCCACAAGGCCTCGCTGTCGCTGCCATCGGTGCAAGCCGCCATCGCAAAAGGCCGGCCCCTGATCGCCGGCTTCGGCGAACGTTTCGAAACCGAACCAGTCGGCGGCCACGGCCTCGCCCACTGACACCGCATCATTCCCAATCCAAGGCCGTCCACTGCCCCTATCGGATGACCCAATCCCACAATTAGGGTCCCACAATTAGGGTCAGAGTAGACTTATTGGGCAATTCCTCAAAGTTGTCAAACAATTCGACTCTGACCCTAATTATTGCGGGTCGACTTTCTCCAAAGCTAAATTAGGGTCAGAGTAGAATTATTGAGCAATTTCTCGCCGCCGCCGGCGAGTTCATTTATCTGCATCAATCAACATCCACTCAAGCCCCTTATTTTCGTCTGCAGATATTTTCTTTCCCCATCTATCTTAATAGTGAGAATTGAAATATAACCGCGAGTAATTTATTGAGGGACGTCAGCCTGCAATTTTTAAAAGTTGTCAAACAATTCGACTCTGACCCTAATTGTTGTGCAATTTCTGTTTAAAAACTTAAATTAGGGTCAGAGTCGAATTAAATGACAACATTCGAATATTGTCAAAGAATTCGACTCTGACCCTAATTGTTGGGAAAAGGGATGTGGGAATTAAAGGCGGTTAGCCGAGCCAGAGGCGGTAGCCGACGCCGGTTTCGGTCAGCAGGTGACGCGGCTGGGCGGGATCGGATTCGAGCTTGTGGCGCAGGTGGCCCATGTAGATGCGCAGGTAGTGGCCGCTCTCGGCATGGCCCGGGCCCCATACGGCGCGCAGCAGTTGGGGGTTGGTCATCACGCGGCCAGCGTTGGCGGCCAGCACCGACAGCAGGCGGTATTCCGTTGGGGTCAGGTGCACGTGCTCGCCGTTGCGGGTGACCGCGCGGGCTTGCGGGTCGATGGTCACGTCGCCGAAGTGGATTGTGCCGTCGCCGCCCGTGCCGCCCTGGCGCTGGCGGCGCAAGGTGGCGCGTACGCGCGCCAGCAGTTCGCCGGTGCCGAAGGGCTTGGTCAGATAGTCGTCGGCGCCGGCGTCGAGCGCGCGGATTTTTTCGCCCTCGGCCACGCGCGCCGACAGCACGATGATCGGCACCGTCGACCATTTGCGCACGTCCTGGATGAAGTCGATGCCGTCGCCGTCGGGCAGGCCGAGGTCCAGCACCACCAGGTCGGGCCGGCGCGTGCCGGCGTCGATCAGGCCGCGCCCCATGCTCACCGACTCGTGCACCTGCCAGCCTTCCTGCTCCAGGGCGGCGCGCACGAAGCGGCGGATGTGCGGTTCGTCCTCGACCAGCAAGGCGCAGGGAGCATCAGTCATCGTCTCTTTCCATCGAAGGCATGTCAAACACGGGTGGCGTGCCGGCCGGCAGCGAGAACACGAAGCCGGCGCCGCCCAGCGGCGAGTCGCAGGCCCGGATCGTGCCGCCGTGCGCCTCCACGATCGCGCGGCAAATCGCCAGGCCAAGGCCCACGCCGGGCAAGGCCGACTCGCGTTCGCCGCGCGTGAATTTTTCGAAGATCGCTTCTTCGCTGCCCGGGCGCAGGCCGGGACCGTCGTCGTAGACCGTGACGTCGATCCAGGCGCCGCGCCGGCTGGCCGCGATCTCGATGCGTGAACCGCCCGGCGTGTATTTTGCGGCATTCTCGACCAGGTTGCACAGCACCCGTTCGATCAGCACCGCGTCGAAGCGGACCAGGGGCAGATCGTGCTGCAGCCGTACCGCGACGCTGTGATCGCGCAAGGCGGCGCCGCAGGCGCGCAGCGCGCTGCCGACGACTTCTTCCAGCGCCTGCCATTCCAGGTTGAAGCGCACTTCCCCGCTCTCGATGCGCGCCATGTCGAGCAGGTTGGCGACCAGGGTGCCCATGCGTACCGCTTCGTCGTGCAGCGATTGCGCCAGCGCCCGTGGCGACTCCGGCAAGGCCTCGCCGCGCAGCAGCGATTCCGACAGGCCGACCAGGGCCGTCAATGGCGTGCGCAGGTCGTGCGACAGCGCCGCCAGCAGCGAGTTGCGCAGGCGCTCGGATTCCATGTTCACCAGCGCGGCCTGGGCCACCTCCACGTAGTGCACGCGCTCGAGCGCGATCGCGGCCAGCGCCGCCAGCGCGTCGAGCTGGCGGCGCTGCTCGGGCGCCAGCACCCAGCGTCCGCCTTCCGGCGCGATCGCCAGCACGCCGCGGGTGCCCATCGGCGCCACCAGCGGCAGGTAGAACAAGGGGCTGGCCGGCAAGGTGTCGGTGCCAAGGCCGGCCGGCTGCGCATGGTCGAAGGCCCACTGCGCCACGCCCGGATCGACGTTGGCTGGCAGCGGTGCGGCCGGGCCGCCATCGTCCGCCGGCGGCATGCCGAGCCGCCCTTCGGCATCCGGCAGCAGCAGGGTGGCGTGCGCGCCGAAGGCGTTCTGGATCACGGCGCGGCTCGATTCGAATACCTGCGAGGCCGCCAGCACGCCGGACAGCTCGCGCGCGAACTCGTACAGCGCGCGCACCCGCCGTTCGCGCTCGACGGCGGCGCGCGCCTGGAAGCGCAGGCCGGCGGCCAGGTGGCCGCTGATCAGGCCCACCGCCAGCATCACGCCGAAGGTGACCAGGTACTGGACGTCGGTGACGGCGAAATCGAAGCGCGGCGGCACGAAGAAGAAGTCGAAGGCGGCCACGCCGACGCAGGTGGCGGTGACCGACGGCGCACGCCCGAAGCGGATCGCCGTCAACAGCACCACCAGCAGGAACAGCATGACGATATTGACCGGGTCGAGCCAGGGCCGCAGCGGCGTGGCCAGGATCGCCGTCATGATGCTTGCGCCCGCGGCTAGAAAGTGGGGCAATAAGGGCGGCCGTGGCCGCATGGCCGCGTCCTGGGTAGCCGCAGGCAGCGGCGCCGGCGGCACCGCCGGTTGGCCGATCTCGATCAGGTCGATGCCGGGCGCCTTGCGCGCCAGGCGCCGCGCCGTACGCGCGCGCCACGGCGACGGGGCACGGCCCAGCGCGATGCGCGACAGGTTGTGGTCGCGCGCATATTCGAGCGTGATGGCCGCGACGTCGTCACCCGACAGCACCGCCGTCGTGGCGCCCAGGCTGTCGGCCAGCGCAAGCGTGTCGAGCATGCCCTGGCGCGCCGCATCCGGCATCCTGGCCAGGCGCGGTGTCTCGACATACACCGCATGCCAGCCGGCGCCGAGCTGGGACGCCATGCGCGCGCCACTCCTCACCACATGCTCGGCAAGCGGTCCCGGCCCGACGCACACCAGCAGGCCGGCGCCGGTCTTCCAGATCGCGTCGATCGACTGCTGCTCGCGCCAGGCGCGCACATCGCCCTCGACCCGGTCGGCGGTGCGGCGCAGCGCCAGCTCGCGCAGCGCGATCAGGTTGCCCTTCCTGAAAAAATTGCCGGCCGCGCGTTCGGCCTGTTGCGGCTGGTAGACCTTGCCCTCTTTCAGGCGCGCCAGCAGCGCGTCGGCCGGCAGGTCGACCATGATCACCTCATGGGCCGCATCGAACACCCGGTCCGGCACCGTCTCGGCGACGCGGATGCCGGCGATGCCGCCGACCACGTCGTTCAGGCTTTCCAGGTGCTGGACGTTGACCGTGGTGAGCACGTCGATGCCGGCATCGAGCAGTTCCTCGACGTCTTGCCAGCGCTTGGGATGGCGCGAGCCGGGCGCGTTCGAATGCGCCAGCTCGTCGACCAGGATGATGTCCGGCGCGCGTTCGAGCGCAGCGTCGAGGTCGAATTCATCGAGCTGACGGCCGCGGTAGTCGATGCGCCGCCGCGGCAGCAGCTCGAGGCCGTCGAGCAGGCGCGCCGTCTCCGCACGGCCGTGGGTCTCGATCACGCCGACCAGCGGCGCCTTCCCTTCCGCCTGCAGCTTTCTCGCTTCCTGCAGCATGGCATAGGTCTTGCCGACGCCGGCCGAGGCGCCGAAATAGATGCGCAGGCGGCCGCGCGCGGCGCGCCGCTCGTCCTCGCGCATCTGGGCGAGCAAGGCGTCGGGATCGGGTCGCTGTTGGTCGTGCGGCATGGTTCAGCGAGTATGCCCGCTTTCGGCGTCCAAGGCCATGTTCAGGGCCAGCACATTGACGCGCGCCTCGCCGAACAAGCCCAGGAAAGGCCGCTCGCTGTGCTGCTCGACCAGGGCGCCGACCCGCTCCGCCGGCAGCTGGCGCGCACGCGCCACCCGCGCCGCCTGGTAGCGCGCGGCGGCCACGCTGATCTCGGGATCGAGGCCGCTGGCCGAGCTGGTGACCAGGTCGACCGGCACCGGCGCCGTATTGCCAGGATCGAGCGCGCGCAGCGCCGCGATGCGGCCCTTGACGGCTTCCTGCAGGGCCGGATTGAGCGGCCCCTGGTTCGAGCCGCCCGAGCCGCCGCCGTTATTGGCCATCGGCGCGGTGGCCGAAGGACGGCCCCAGAAGTAGCCAGGCGCGCTGAACGACTGGCCGATCAGGCGCGAGCCGACCACCTGGCCGCTCTTTTCGACCAGGCTGCCGTTGGCCTGGGTCGGAAACGCGGCCTGGGCCACGCCGGTGACCAGCAGCGGATACAGCACGCCGCAGGCCAGGGTGAGCGCCGCGAACAGCACCAGCGCGGGGCGAAGAATCGATTGCATGACAACTCCTTACGTCAAATTAAAGGCGGCGAGCGCCAGGTCGATCAGCTTGATGCCGGCGAACGGCAGCAGCAGGCCGCCCAGGCCATACACCAGCATGTTCCGGCGCAGCAGCGCGGCCGCGCCGATCGCGCGGTAACGTACCCCGCGCAGCGCCAGCGGAATCAGGAACACGATAATCAGGGCATTGAAGATCACGGCCGACATGATGGCCGAAGCCGGACTGGCCAGCCCCATGACGTTCAGCGCGTCCAGGCTCGGATAGGTGGCCACGAACATGGCCGGCACGATCGCGAAATACTTGGCGATGTCGTTCGAGATCGAAAAGGTGGTGAGCGCGCCGCGCGTCATCAGCATCTGCTTGCCGATCTCGACGATCTCGAGCAGCTTGGTCGGGTTCGAATCCAGGTCGACCATATTGCCGGCTTCCTTCGCCGCCTGGGTGCCGGAGTTCATCGCCACCGCGACGTCGGCCTGGGCCAGCGCCGGGGCGTCGTTGGTACCGTCGCCGGTCATCGCCACCAGTTTTCCTTCCGCCTGGTAGCGGCGGATCAGGGCCAGTTTTTCTTCCGGCGTGGCTTCGGCGATGAAGTCGTCGACACCCGCCTCGGCCGCAATCGCCGCCGCCGTCAGTTTATTGTCGCCGGTGACCATCACGGTCTTGACGCCCATGCGGCGCAGCTCGGCGAAGCGTTCGCGGATGCCGCCCTTGACCACGTCCTTCAGCTCGACCACGCCCATCACGCGCGCGCCGTCGGCCACCACCAGCGGCGTGCTGCCGCGGCGCGAGGCCTCGTCGACGCTGCGCTCGACGTCACCTGGCCAGGCGGCGCCCATCGACTCCAGGTGCCGACGAATGGCCGAAGCAGCGCCTTTGCGAATATGACGCTCTCCCAGGTCGACGCCGCTCATGCGGGTCTGCGCCGTGAACGGCACGAACACGGCGCCCATGGCCTCCATCGCCCGCTCGCGGATATTGAAACGGTTCTTGGCCAGCACCACGATGCTGCGGCCTTCCGGCGTTTCGTCCGCCAGCGAGGCCAGTTGGGCCACGTCGGCCAGTTCTTCCTCGGTCACGCCCGGCGCCGGCAGGAAGGCGGCGGCCTGGCGGTTGCCGAAGGTGATGGTGCCGGTCTTGTCGAGCAGGAGCACGTCGACGTCGCCCGCCGCCTCCACCGCGCGGCCCGAGGTCGCGATTACATTGGCCTGCATCATGCGGCTCATGCCGGCCACGCCGATGGCCGACAGCAGGCCGCCGATGGTGGTCGGGATCAGGCACACCAGCAGCGCCACCAGCGCGGTGATGGTCACCGCCTGGCCGCTGCCCTGGGCGCCTACCGCGAAGATCGAGAACGGCAGCAGGGTCACGGTCACCACCAAAAACACGATCGTCAGGGCCACCAGCAGGATCGTCAGGGCGATCTCGTTCGGCGTCTTCTTGCGCGCCGCGCCTTCGACCATGCCGATCATGCGGTCGAGGAAGGTCTCGCCTGGATTGGCCGAGACGCGCACCACCAGCCAGTCGGACAGCACGCGGGTGCCGCCGGTGACGGCGCAGAAGTCGCCGCCCGATTCGCGGATCACGGGCGCCGACTCGCCGGTGATGGCGCTCTCGTCGACCGAGGCCACGCCATCGACCACTTCGCCGTCCACCGGGATCACGTCGCCCGCCTCGACCAGGAAGAACATCCCCTTGCGCAGCTCATCCGATTTGCAGGCGTGCCATGGCGCGCCATGCTTCGGGTTGGCCAGTTTCTTGGCGGTGACGGTCTGGCGCAGGCTGCGCAGCGAGGCGGCTTGCGCCTTGCTGCGGCCCTCGGCCAGCGCCTCGGCGAAGTTCGCGAACAGCACCGTGAACCACAGCCAGACGGCGGTGGCCAGGATGAAGCCGGCGGGTGCTTCGCCCTGCCCGGCCAGCGCCTGCAACCACAGCAGGGTCGTGATGATGCTGCCAATGTAGACCACGAACATCACCGGGCTGCGCAGCTGGGTGCGTGGATGGAGCTTGCGCACCGAGTCGATCATCGCCGGCCAGACCAGCGTGGAATCGAACAGGCTCAGGGAGCCGCGTGGCGCCTGGGTGGGGTTTTGGGATATCGAATTTTCCATCGAGTTTTCCATGTCATTCTCCGAACAGCTGAAGGTGCTCGACCACCGGTCCGAGCGCCAGCGCCGGGACGTAGTTGAGAACACCGACCAGCACGACGACAGCGGACAGCATGCCGACGAACATGAGGCCGTGGGTAGGCAGGGTGCCGGGGGTGGCGGGCAGGCGCTGGCGTGCGGCCAGCGAGCCGGCAATCGCCAGCACCGGCACGATCACCGCGAAGCGGCCGAACCACATCGCCACGCCCAGCAGCGTGTTATAGAAAGGCGTGTTGGCGGACAGGCCGGCGAAGGCGCTGCCATTGTTGTTGGCGGCGGACGTCAGCGCATACAGGATCTCCGAGAAGCCGTGCGCGCCCGGATTGGCCACACCGACCGTGCCCGATGCCGAGGTCACCGCCAGTGCGGTGCCCAGCAAGACCAGGCAGGGCGTGACCAGGATGACCAGCGCCGCCATCTTCATCTCGTAGGCCTGGATCTTCTTGCCCAGGTATTCCGGCGTGCGGCCGATCATCAGGCCGGCGATGAACACCGCCAGGACCGCGAACACCAGCATGCCGTACAGGCCCGAGCCGACGCCGCCGAAGATCACCTCGCCGAACTGCATCAGCACCATCGGCACCATGCCGCCCAGCGGCATGAAGGAATCGTGCATGGCATTGACCGCGCCGCACGATGCGGCCGTGGTCACCACCGCGAACAGGCTCGAGGCTGCAATGCCGAAGCGGGTCTCCTTGCCTTCCATATTGCCGCCTGCCTGCAGGCTGCTGGCCACCTGGTCGACACCCAGCGGGGTCAGTAGCGGATTGGCCTGCTGCTCGGCGGCGACGGCGGCAACGGCGGCAATGACGAACAACAGCGTCATCGTCCCCAGCACGGCCCAGCCCTGGCGGATGTCGCCCACCATGTGGCCGAAGGTGAAGCACAGCGCGGCCGGGATCAGGAGGATCGCGATCATCTGCGCGAAGTTGGTCAGCGCATTCGGGTTCTCGAACGGGTGCGCGGAGTTGGCGTTGAAGTAGCCGCCGCCGTTCGTGCCCAGCATCTTGATCGCTTCCTGCGAAGCGACGGGGCCCATCGGGATCACCTGGGTCTCGGCACGCGCCTCGTTCGTCTCGACCGTATAGGTCACGGGCTCGAGCAGGCGCGCATCGACGTGGGCGGACAGGTTCTGCACTACGCCCTGCCCGGCCAGGAACACGGCCAGGATCACCGACAGCGGCAGCAGCACGTACAGGGTCGAGCGGGTCAGGTCGACCCAGAAGTTGCCGATCGCGCTGCTCGAACGGGCAGCGAAGCCACGGATCAGCGCGAACACGACGGCGATGCCGGTGGCGGCCGAGAAGAAGTTCTGGCCGGCCAGGCCCACCATCTGGGTCAGGATGCTCATGGTCTGCTCGCCGCTATAGCCCTGCCAGTTGGTGTTGGCGACGAAGCTGATGGCGGTGTTGAAGCTGGAGTCAGGGCTGACGTTGGCCATGCCCTCGGGATTGAGCGGCAGCCAGGCCTGCACGCGCTGCAGGCCGTAGACGAAGAGCGCGCCGACGGCATTGAAGGCGATCAGCGCCAGCGCGTAGGCCTTCCAGTCCTGCCCGGCCGTGGCGGCAGGGCCGGCCAGGCGGTACAGCGCGCGCTCGATGCCGGCGGCCCAGCCCAGGCCCGGCACTTTTCCGTCGGCGGCAACGCGCGCCATGAAGCGGCCCAGCGGCCAGGCCAGCGCCAGCAGCACCAGCAGGAGGACGGCAAGGAGGACGATGAATTCGGTGGTCATCACAATTCCTCCGGCTTGAACAGGGCCACCAGCAGGTAGACCAGCAGCGCAGCAGCGGCCAGGCCGCCGATCACGTAGGAGAGATTCATGGCTTGCCTCCCGCTTGTGCGCAACCGGCCACCAGCAGGCAGGTCAGGCGAACAAAGATCAGGAGCGCGCCGAGGTAGATGAGGTCCATGTGCGTTCTCTATCAGAAGGTGCGGCTGACGGTCAGTTGCAGGGCGTCGCGGCCGGTGAATTTGCCGTTGACCGGCGAGGTGTAAGCCGACTTGTTGGCATTGGTGCCGAGATAGGCCAGGCTCACCGTGGCCAGCTCGAAGGAACGGCTCACGCCGACCTTCCAGTCGGTGTAGTCGGAGGCCGGATTGTTCTTCACTTCCTGGCGGCCGGCGTGCAGTTGCAGGGTGAAGCCATTGCCGACGTCGAGATTGGCGCCGATGTCGAGATAGCCGCTGTTCTCGCTGTCGACGAAGCCGAACAGGTTGGTGGTGGCATGCGAGTACTTGACGTAGGCCGGGCCAACACCCAACTGCGCATAGACTTCGGTGGTGTGGGCATTGACCCAGCCCGGCAGCTGGCCCAGGCCGTTGTCGGGATAGAAGTAGCGCAGCACGCCGACGTCGTAGGACACGCCGGCAGCCAACTCACCGCGCTTGCCGCCATAAATGTCGATCTCGACTTCACTGTCGCCGCCGGCATCCTCGACCCACTTGATGGTCGAAGCCCAGGCGCCGGCGTACCAGCCGTCCGCGTGGACGTAGTCGACGCCGCCCTGCAGCGCAGGACGCAGGCGCGTCTGCGAGATGGCGCGGTAACGGTAGTCGGAGGTGACGGCGACGTTCCAGGCGATGGACGACGCCGCTGCGGCCGGCGCGGGTGCGGCCTGGACGGGTTCGGTGACTTGGGCGTGGGCGGCGCCGGCGAACGCCAGGGTGGCGGCCAGCGCGTGAATCGATGCTTTCATGTGTTCCTGCTCGTGGTTGTGGTTGAAGCCATGCGGCGTCGCGGGGACGGCGCATGGAACACGAGCAGGTTAGCGATTCAGGCGTAAAAACCGGATATAAAGGCCGGTGGAGGGTGTAAACGCGGTATAAAAATCAGCGCGTCGGCTGGGCGCGCAGCCAGTCCATATACTTCGCCACGCCGCTGGCCACGTCGGTGAACGGTTCATCGTAGCCGGCCGCGCGCAGCGCCGAGATGTCGGCCTGGGTGAAGCTCTGGTACTTGCCCTTCAGCTTGTCCGGGAACGGCAGGTATTCGAGCAGGCCGCCATCGATGATCTGCTGCAGCGACAGCGCCGGCTTGCCTTCGTTGGCCAGCGCGTTGACGGTGGCCACCGCCAGGTCGTTGAACGGTTGCGCGCGGCCGGTGCCGAGGTTGAAGATGCCGCGCTTGTCCGGGTGATCGAGGAAGAACAGGTTGACCTTGACCACGTCTTCAACGTAGATGAAGTCGCGCATCTGGGCGCCGGCCTCATACCCCTCGTTGGCGCCGAACAGCCTGACCTTGCCGTCCTTGAGGAACTGGTGGTACTGGTGGAACGGCACCGAGGCCATCGTGCCCTTGTGCCCTTCGAGCGGACCGTAGACGTTGAAGTAGCGCAGGCCGACCACCTGGCTGCCGGCGTCCTGGCCCTTGGCCTGCCAGTAGCGGCGCAGGTACTGGTCGAACAGGAATTTCGAGTAGCCGTAGACGTTGAGCGGACGTTCGAGCGGGCGCTCTTCGCGGAACACGGTGCCGGCGCCGTAGACGGCAGCCGACGAGGCGTAGATGAAGGGGATGCCCTGGCGCTGGCAGAATTCGAACAGGGCGACCGTGTAGTCGTAGTTGTTCTTCATCATGTAGCGGCCGTCGGTCTCCATCGTGTTGGAGCAGGCGCCCTGGTGCAGCACGGCGGTGAACTTGTTGTCGAATTCGCCCGCCTTCAGGCGCACCAGGAAGTCTTCTTTGTCGGCATAGTCGGCGATCTCGGCGTCGACGATGTTGTGGAACTTCTCGGGACGCGACATATTGTCGACGGCGAAGACGCTGAACGGCTCGCGCTGCGACAGCGCATGCACGAGGTTCGCGCCGATGAAGCCTGCTGCACCGGTAACCAGAATCATAATAAGGTCCTCTTCAAATTGGCCCGCGCCCTCAGGCGCCGGCAAGCATGGGTTGCAAGGGCTGCCACACGTCGGCAGGCAGAATCTGCTTCATGCAGTTCTGGTGGCCCAGCGGGCATTCGCGCTGCTGGCACGGCGAGCATTCGATGTGCAGCCACAGGATCTGCGCCAGTTGCGACAGCGGCGGCGTGTGGCGCGGGTCGGTCGGGCCATAGATCGCCACCACCGGCCGCCCCAGGGCGGCGCCGATGTGCATCAGGCCCGAATCGTTGGTGACCACGGCGGCGGCGCGCGCGATCAGCGCGATCGCTTCAGACAGCGACGTCGAGCCGGCCAGGTTGTGCGCCTGCGGCACGATGGCCGTGATCTCGTCGCACACCGCGCGGTCCTTCGGAGAGCCGAGCAGCAGGATCTGCGCATCCGGGCGATTGGCCAGGATGGTCTGGGCCAGCTCGGCGAAATACGACGATGGCCAGCGCTTGGCGGGGCCGAATTCGGCGCCCGGCGCGAACGCAACCAGGACGCCCGCCGGCAGCTGAAGGCGCGCGATCGCGGCCTCGGCCTCGCCCGCGGCGACCGTCATGACCGGTTCCGGCAAGCGTTCCGGGCGCTGCAAGTGCCGCACCGGCGCGTCGGCCAGCGCCTGGTAGAACTGGGCCATCGGGCGTGGCGCCGCCTTGTCGTCGTGGTGCATCACGTTGACCAAGCCATAGCGCATCTCGCCCTTGTAGCCGACCCGCTTGGGGATCCCGGCCAGCCAGGGGATGAGCGCGAATTTCAAGGTGTTCGGCAGCACGTAAGAGTCGGCATAGCCGCGCGCCTTGAGCATCTTCGCGAAGGCCTTGCGCTCCTTCCACTGCAGCGCACCGTGCTTGAACGGCGACTCGATCACGGTGTCGACTTCCGCCATCGCCCGCCAGACGGGCGCCACCCAGGTCGGGGCCAGCACGTCGATCGGCCGGCCCGGCGCCAGCTCCTTGAGCCGGCGCAGCAGCGGCTGGGCCATCACGGCATCGCCGATCCAGTTCGGGGAAATCACAAGGGTGCGCAACATGGTGTTCTTCAGGTGGTGTGCCAACCCACGATTATAGCAATCGCGGCCGATTCAGCATTCCTCCAGGCGCCAGCCCGTATCCAGCGCGGCCAGGCGGTGGGTCAGCCCGATGCGCTCCAGGAACACCCGGTCGTGCGACACCACCACCAGCGCACCGCGGTAATCGCCCAGCATCGCCTCCAGCGCCGCCAGCGACGCCAGGTCGAGGTGGTTGCTCGGCTCATCCAGCAATAGCAGCGCCGGCGGCGTGTCGGCATACAGCGCGCAGGCCAGGGCCGCCTTCAGGCGCTCGCCGCCGCTCAGCAGGCCGGCCGGCTGGGTGATCGTGCGCGCGTCCAGGCCCAGTTGAACCAGCCAGGTGCGCAGCATGTCCTGCCCGGCGCTGCGGTTCACGTCCAGCAACTGGTCCAGGGTCGGGCGGCGCGGATCGAGGCTGCCCAGCTGCTGGTCGAGGTAGGCCACCTGCGCCGGCAGGGTGCGCTCGCCCGCGACCGGATCGAGCCGTCCCGCCAGCACCTTGAGGAAGGTCGACTTGCCGCTGCCATTCGGGCCGACCAGGCCCACCCGCTGGCGACCGGTCAGGATCAGATCGATGCGGGCCAAAGGCGGCGCGACCCAGGGCAGGACGACCGCCTCGAGCTGCGCAACGCGGCGCTGGGCCGCGCCTTCGACGCCGGCAGCGTGGATGCGCACGGCGGCGTCGCCGGCCACCCGCTGCGCGGCATCGCGCATGCGCTCGACCTGTCCGGCGCGCGCGGTATCGTGCTGCTGGCGCAAGCGGCCGGCGCTGCCTTCGCTACGGTCCTTGCCGCGGCCGAGCAGGATGGCGGCCTGGTTGGCTTCTTTCGCATCGCGGTTGCCGCGCGCCTGGCGCCGGTCCTGGCGTTCGCGCTGCGTGCGCCGCGCCTCGTCGTCGCGCCTGAGTTCCCGGCGCGCGTGCTCGAGCGCGCCCTGCGCCGACTCCTGCTCCTGGCGGCGCGCCTCTTCATAGAACGCGTAATTTCCGCCATAGCTGCGCAGGCCGTCGCCAGAGAGTTCGACGATGCGTTCCATGGCTTGCAACAGTTCGCGGTCGTGGCTGATCACCAGCAGGCCTTTCGGCCAGGCCTGCAGCTGGCGCAGCAAGGCCTGGCGGCTGGCGCCATCGAGGTGGTTGCTCGGCTCGTCGAGGATCAGGAAGTCCGGATCGAACAGGGTGGCGCCGATCAGCGCCACCCGCATCGCCTCGCCGCCACTGAAAGAAGCGACCGGCGTGTCGAGATCGACCTGCGGCAGTCCGTGCGCCTGGCAGGCCTGGCGCAGGCGGGCGGCGATGTCCCAGTGCTCGCCCACGGCATCGAAATCGCGCGGGTCGACGCTGCCGGCCTCGATGCGCGCCAGGGCGGCGGTAATCGCTTCGATGCCGGCCAGCACGGCTATCGACGCCGCCGCGCCGCTGCCCGCCTGTTGCGAGAGATAAGATATGCGCCCGCTGCGCAGGCACTGGCCGGATGTGGGCGCCAGCTCGCCGGCCAGCAGGCGCGCCAGCATCGACTTGCCCACGCCGTTGCGTCCCACCAGGCCGGTGCGGCGCAGGTCGAACTGGTGATGCAGGTCTGAAAACAGGGCTCTGCCGTCGGGCAGATACAGGGAAACGCCGTCGAGCGCTAGAATGGTATGCGTCATATGCAGACTCCAAGGATGCCTGGACACTTCCACAGCCTGGCTGGGAAGGCCGAAAAAAATGGCATCGATGAGGTATTACACGTGCGCGCTCCTTTGGATTGACGACCGATAGTAACAGGATTGGTCTGGCAGGACAAATTGCCCACCCGTGCGCACCGCCGCATCAGCAGGACTATAATTTTCACATGCACAGGCTCCGAACAACCCGAACGCTGTATGGCTGGACCGTCCTCCTGGCGTTCCTGTTCGGCCTGTTCGTGCCTGCGATCTCCCATGCCGTGGCCCACGCCACCCAGCAGCCAGCAGCGGCCTGGATCACCGAGATCTGCAGCGCCAGCGGCGCCCGCCATGTGATGGTGATCGACGATGCGGCGCAGACCGACACGCCCGCGGTGCCGGACATGTCGCACTGCGAGCTGTGCTGCTCGCACCAGCTCCCGCAACTGGCCCCGCCGTTGCAGCCCGTACCCGTGCTGGCCCTCGACCGCGAGCGCGATCCCTACCCTCCCCTGTTCTACCGCGCGCCGCGCGCGCAGCACGCCTGGACGCCCGCGCAGTCGCGCGGGCCGCCGTCTTCGCTTTCCTGATTCGCCCCTAATACAACGATGTCCGGTGGCGCATGCGATGCGCCGCAGGCAGACCATGCGCGACGCCGCGAGGATGCGGCATTGCGCGAACAGGATTCGCAATGAAGACACGCTTACACGTTCGCAGGATGGCGCTCGCCATCGGCTGCGCCCTGGCCGCCTGGCAGGCCCAGGCCGAGGACCGGTTCGATAACCAGTTCGAGCACATACCCACCGTCGAAGTCACCGCCGAGGCCCCACGCGCCAACGGCCTGCTCAAGCTCGACACCCCAAGCAGCACCGGCAGCCGCCTTGGCCTGAGTCCGCGCGAGACGCCGGCCAGCGTCACCGTGGTCGACCGCGCCCTGATCGAGGTGCGCGGCGCCCAGGACACGCAGGAGATCCTGCGCGCCATCCCCGGCGTCACCGCCCACGACGCCCCCGGCAATATCGGCGTCAGCTACCGCGGCTTCGGCAGCGGCTCGGTCAGCCAGCTGTTCAACGGCATCAACGTGCAGTATTCCATCGCCGCGCGGCCGGTCGACAGCTGGATCGTCGACCGCGTCGAGGCCATTGGCGGGCCATCGAGCTTCCTGTTCGGTTCCGGCGCGGTCGGCGGCTCGATCAACTATCTCACCAAGCTGGCCGAGACGCGCGAGTTCGCCGAAGGCCGGCTGCGCCTGGGTTCCGACGAGCTGAAGGAAGCCTCGGTTGGCCTGAACCGCCGCGTGGGCGAAGGCCACTACGCGCGCATCGACATCAACCACCGCGACAGCGGCAGTTGGGTCGACGGCGTCGACCGCCGCGCGACCCAACTGGCAGTCTCGCTGCGTTCCGATTTCGGACGCGGCTTCACGCATACGCTGGCCTATGAATTCCAGCAGGAAGACGTCGACCGGCCCTATTGGGGCACGCCGCTATTGAATCCGATCAAAGGCGAACTGCGCGTGAACGAGGCCACCCGCTTCAAGAACTACAACAGCATCGATGGCGTCTACGACCAGCGCGTGCAGTGGCTGCGCTCGATCGGCGCCTGGAAGGTCAGCGACGCCCTGCAGCTGACCAATACCTTCTACGTCTACGATGCGCTGCGCGACTACCGCAATGTCGAGAACTACCGCTTCAATCCATCGAACACGCAAGTCATCCGCTCGGCCGCCCTGCTCCAGCGCCACGACCAGACCCTGGTCGGCGACCGCATCGACGGCGTCTACCGCGGCCGCATCGGCGAACGGCGCAGCGACTGGGCGTTCGGGCTGGACTTCAGCATCAACCGCCAGACCCGCTTTCCAAACAGTCAGCCGGCCACGGTCAGCACCGTCGATCCCTACGATTTCGTCACCGAGCGCTTCTTCGACGTGCCGAACATGACGCCGGGGTTCCGCCCCGACCGCGACAACGAGGTCAAGACCACGGCGCTGTACCTCGAGAACCGTACCGAGCTGCTGTCCTCCCTGAACCTGGTCACCGCCCTGCGCCACGAGCGCATCGAACTGGATCTGGTCAACCGGCGCGACGTCACCCCCACCACGCCGGCCAGCCTCTCGCGCAACTACCACCCGACCACCGGACGCCTGGGCCTGGTGTGGGACGTCACGCCGGGCATGAATCTCTACGCCCAGTACGCGACCGCCGCCGATCCGCCGTCGGGCGTGCTGTCCACCGCCTCGTTCGCCGACGTGCGCACGAATAGCGAACTGACGACCGGCCGCCAGGCGGAAGTCGGCACGAAACTCGATTTCTGGCAGGGCAAGGGCTCGGCGACCCTGGCCGCCTACCACATCACGCGCAAGAACATCGCGACCCAGGATCCGGTCAACAGTAACCTGACGATCCTGGTCGGCGAACAATCCTCGAAGGGCGTCGAGCTGGCGCTGGGCCTGCAACCAACCAAGCGCCTGGCGGTACAGGGCAACTTCACCTATGCCGATGCCGAGTACGAGCACTACAACCAGGGCGGCGTCTCGCTGGCCGGGAAGACGCCGACCAATACGCCGAAGACGGTGGCCAATGTCTGGGTCTCGTACGCCGTCACCCCATCCGTGCAGGCCCACCTCGGCGCGCGCCGGGTCGGCAAGGTGTATGCCGATGCGGCCAATACCCTGTACTGGCCGTCGTATACCTTCGTCGACCTGGGCCTCTGCTGGCGCATCGACCGCAGCCTGGTGCTGGACGCGCGCGTGCGCAACCTCACCGACCGCCTGTATGCGGCCAATGTCAGCAACACGATGGCCTATCTCGGCGCGCCGCGCACGGCCGACGTGTCGCTGCGCATGGCCTTCTGACGGGAGCGCACGATGGGAGCACGATTGAAACGCTGGCTGTTCCTGGTCCACCGCTGGCTCGGCATCGGCATCTGCCTGCTGTTCGCGATGTGGTTCGTCTCGGGCATCGTCATGATGTACGTCGGCTATCCCAAGCTGACCGAGGAAGAACGCCTCGCGCACCTGCCGCGCCTGCAAGCGGACGCACCCCTGCTGGCGCCGGCCCGCGCGCTGGCGGCGGCCGGCATCGCCGGCCCGCTGGACGAGCTGCGCCTGGCCGCGTCCAGCGGCGGGCGTCCGGTGTATGTGGCGACGCCCGCGCGCGGCGACGTCCCGGCCAGCCGCAAGCCGCCGCCCAGGGGCAGCGGCGCGATCGTGATCGATGCGGTGAGCGGACAGCGCCTGGGGGCCGTGGACGAGGCGCATGCCATGGCCACCGCTGCCGCCTTCGCCGGACCGAATGTGAAACGCGATTACCTGGGCACGATCGACGAGGACGCGTTCACCCACTCGCGCGCGCTCGATCCGCACCGGCCGCTGCACAAGGTGGAGCTGGGCGACGCCGAACGTACCCTGCTCTACATCTCGAGCCGCAGCGGCGAAGTGGTGCGCGACGCGACGCGCAGCGAGCAGCTGTGGAACTATGCGGGCGCCTGGATCCACTGGCTGTATCCCTTCCGCGGCAATGCCTTCGAGCCCTACTGGACCGACATCGTCAACTGGCTGTCCATCCTGGGCATCGCGATGGCGTTCACCGGGACCGTGGTCGGCATCATGCGCTGGCGCTTCCGCAAGCCCTATCGCAGCGGCGCGCGCACGCCCTATCCGCAAGCCATGATGCGCTGGCACCACATCACCGGCCTGCTGTTCGCACTGGTGACGATCACCTGGATCTTCAGCGGCCTGATGTCGATGAACCCGTGGCGCATCTTCGACACCGGCGCGCCGCCACTGCGCATGGCGGCGCTGCAGGGCGGACCGCTGGTGCTGACCGATGCCGACGCCGCGCCGCAGGCGCTGCTGGCCGCGTCGAACGGCAAGGTGCGCGAGCTGCGCTGGACCCGCGTGCTGGGAGAAAACCGGGTGCTGGCCCAGGCCGCCGCCGGCGCGCCCCAGGTGATCGGCAGTCACGACGGGCGCGCGGCCATCCTCGATGCAAAGGCGCTGGTTGACGCCGCGTCCCGCCTGCTGCCGGCGCCGGTGGCGCGGATCGAGCAGTTGCGCGACTACGACCTCTATTACTACGCGCGCGATGCGCACACGATGACGGGCGGGGGCATGAAACCGCTGCCGATCCTGCGCATCGTGTTCGCCGATCCGCATGCCACCTGGGTCCACCTCGACCCGCACACCGGCGCGGTGCTCGGCCGCCTGGACAGCGGCAAGCGCACCAGCCGCTGGCTGTTCGCGATGCTGCATTCCTGGGATTGGCTGCCCCTGCTCGAGCGGCGTCCGCTGTGGGACCTGGTGCTGATCGGGCTGAGCCTGGGGGGGACCCTGCTCAGCGTGACGGGGGTGGTGATCGGCTGGCGCCGGCTGGGACGTAAACTGCGCGAGGCGCGCCCCGCAATCGTCGTGGGCGCGCCTCGTGGGGAGCCGGCCGGCTAGGCCAGGATGAGGCTTACTGGCCGGCGGCGCCCGCCGCGTGGCGGCGCATGCGCGGCTCGTCGCCGGCCGGCAGGCGGTCGACGTGGTTGATCTTCGCCAGCCGCAGGAAGGCCAGCACGCGCAGCACCAGGTAGCCCGAGTCGAATTCCCACCACTTCATCGACAGCTTGGCCGACGCCGGGTTGGCGTGGTGGTTGTTGTGCAGCTCGGCGCCGCCGAAGACGATCCCGATCGGGAAGAAGTTGCGCGAATCTTCCTTGGTCTCGAAATTGCGGTAGCCGACCACGTGGAAGATGCCGTTGATGAAGCCCGACGCCCAGAACGGCAGGATCGACAGCTGGAACAGCCAGATCAGGAAGCCATGCGCAGGCCCGAACACCAGCAGTTCCACCGCGAGGAAGAACAGCGCGCCACGGAAGCGGTGCCTGGTATACAAGTGCTCGTCCATCCAGTCTTCCTTGATGCCGATGCCATAGGCTTTCACCAGGTCGGCGTCGCGCGCCGCCTTGCGGTACAGGAGCGTGCCCTTGCCCAGGATGGTCCACAGGCCGTGGATGCGCGGGCTGTGCGGATCTTCCTCGGTATCGCACTTGGCGTGGTGCTTGCGGTGCACCGCGACCCAGGTCTTGGCGGTGACGCCGTAGGTGGTCAGCCAGATCCACATGCGAAACAGCTGGCACAGGATCGGGTGGAAGGTCACGGCGCGGTGGCTGCGCGAGCGGTGCAGATACAGCTCGCTGGCGAAGACGGTCATGATGTACGACCCCGCCATGGTCAGCGCGACGCCCGTGGGGCTGAGCTGGATGAATCCTTCGAACACGGCATTCTCCCTGTTGTTGTGTTGATCAGGGCTAGGACGTCCTGATATTGCAGAGAGAATAACGGTTGCTGGACGGGTTCAAAGCGATGAGAAGAGCGGTATTTATCCCCGTATTTACCCTTCTTCACCTACACCATCAAGCGATCAGGCCGCGCTGGCGCGCCTCTTTTACCCATTGCGGGTATTCGTTCATCAAGAGGTCGTACAGCGCGCCGTCGGAATGCTCGTCGGGCGAGGCCACAGAAAAGAAGTCGGCGTTGTCGACCAGGCGGCCATCGAGTTCGTCCAGCTTTTCCAGGAAGGGAAAGTCCGAGTCGGCGAAGTTGGCCAGGGCCCTGGCTTTCGACTTGCGGCCCTTGCCGATGCCCATGAACTGCCAGAAGATCGGTTCGCGGCTGGCCCAGCGCAGCTGGCGCTCGGTCAGCGGCTTGTCCGAGGTCGAGCCATCGGTCACGAACATCACGTACACCGGCACCTCGGCCTTGACCGCGGCCTTGCGCTCGCCGCCCCCGCCGTCCGGGAAGTAATGCCGGCGCACCGTCTCGAGCGCGGCGCCGTAGCGGGTATCGCCCTCGAGCGGATGCTTGTCGATGATGCGTTCGATGTAGTTCGACCAGTTCGAGAGGCCCATTGGGGGCGCCGCGGTGCACGTTGCGGCCGAACAGGAAGACGTCGATCTCCCCGTCGTCATCGAAGCGGCAGCCCAGCGCCAGGATGCGCTCGGCGAACTGCTGCACCAGGCCCTTGCGGTACAGGGCGCTCATCGACCCCGAGATGTCCAGCACCAGGCAGACCTTGGCCCGGTGCTGCGCCAGGCCGGCCTTCTCGAGCGACACCGTCGCCGACTTGACCAGGTTGACCAACTGCGGGGCGGATTGCGCGACGCGCTTTTCCAGGTCGACCGCGGCGGCGCGCGGTGCGGCAGGCGCCGATTGCGCAAGCGGCGCAGGCGGCGACGGTGGCGCATCGGCGACCGCGCCGCCGAAATGCCGCACCAGCGCGTCCAGCCCGCCGTTGAAGCCCTGGCCAACGGCCATGAAGCGCCAGCCGCCGTCCTTGCGATACAGCTCGCCCAGCATGACCGCCCTCTCGCCGGCGAAGTCGCGGCCGCTGAAGTCGAAGCGCGCGAATTCGCCCTGCGGACCGACGAGGCGCAGGCTACCCGCCTGCAGTTGCGACATGAGCGCGCCGCCGTCGGTGCTGGCCACGATGCTGAGCCGTTCGACCCAGGCCGGCAGGCTGGCGAGCCGGAAGCAAAAGCCCCCGGCGTCGACGGCAACGGCGCCGCAAGGCGTCGCCGGCTGGTTGAAGAAGGTCATGTAGCGCTCGTCGGCCAGCTTGCCGCCGGCGTCGAGCGCGAAGCAGGCGAAGTCCAGCGCCAGGCCCTGCGCCGACAGGCCGGCCTGCAGGACGCCGTCCGGAGCCGATTGCGCCAGGGGCAGGCGCTCGCCGCGTTCCAGCTGTTTCATGTCAGCCTCCAGTCACGTTGAACGCGTGGACGGAAAATCCGTCCACCCTACGATATTACCGTTCGTTCAGCTCTTTTCGAGCGGCTGCGCGAATTCGTCATCGATGCGGGTCACGATCACGGTCGCGATGCGGCGCTCCAGCACCTGCGCCACCTCGAACCGGAAGCCTTCAATCTCGACCGCGTCGCCCACCTTCGGCAGGGTGCCAAAGCGTTCCAGCATCAGGCCGGCCAGCGAGGTGTAGTCGTCGGTGTCGCCCACCAGGGCATCTACCTCGAGCACCTGCTCCAGGTAGTGCAGGTCGGCGCTGCCGTCGACGCGCCAGCGGCCCGGGCCGAGATCTTGCACCACCGGCTGCTCGTCCTCGTCGGGGAACTCGCCGGCGATCGCTTCCAGGATGTCGATCGGCGTCACCAGGCCCTGCAGGGTGCCGTATTCGTCGGCGATGATCACCAACTGGCCGTGCGAGCGCTTGAGGCGCTCCATCACCTTCAGCACGCCGCTGGCGTCGGGCATGATGATCGGCGTGCGGATATGGGCCGCGTCGATCGCGCCATGCAGCGTCAGGTCGGCGATCAGGTCCTTGGCGCGCGCCACGCCGATCACTTCGTCGAGCTGGCCGCGGCACACCGGGAAGAAGCCATGCGGCGTGGCCAGCAGCTGGGCGCGGATGCTGTCGGCGTCATTCTCGATATTGATCCACGAGATGTCCGAGCGGTTGGTCATGATCGAGCGCACCGAGCGCTGCGACAGGCTCAACACGCCGCTGACCATATGACGCTCCTCGTCCTCGAACGCCGGTTCCTCGGCCGCTTTCGCCTCGGCTTTCGGTTCATCGTTCTGGTCGGCGCCGCGCTTGCTGCCCAGCAGGCGCAGCACGGCGTCGGCGGTGCGGTCGCGCAGCGGGATGTGCTCCTCCTGCTTGATGAAGTTGCGGCGCGCCAGCTGGTTGAAGAACTCGATCACCACCGAGAAGCCGATCGCGGCGTACAGGTAGCCCTTCGGGATGTGGAAGCCCAGGCCTTCGGCGATCAGGGAGAGGCCGATCATCAGCAAGAACGACAGGCACAGCACGACGACGGTCGGATGGGCGTTGACGAAGCGCGTCAGTGGCTTCGATGCGAACAGCATGACGGCCATCGAGATGATCACGGCCGCCATCATGACGCCCAGTTCGTCGACCATGCCGACGGCGGTGATCACGGCGTCGAGCGAAAACACGGCGTCGAGCACGATGATCTGCGCCACCACGGCGGCGAAGCTGGCGTAGGCGCGCTTGCCGCTCTGGACGTGCGATTTGCCTTCGACGCGCTCGTGCAGTTCGATGGTCGCCTTGGCAAGCAGGAAGATACCGCCAATCAGCAGGATCAGGTCGCGCCCCGAGAACGACAGGGGCGCGATGGAAAACAGGGGTGCGGTGAGTGTGACCAGCCACGAGATCATCGTGAGAAGGCCAAGGCGCATGATCATGGCGAGCGACAGGCCAAGCAGGCGAGCCTTGTCACGCTGGTGCGGGGGAAGTTTGTCCGCCAGGATGGCGATGAAGATCAAGTTGTCGATGCCGAGGACGATCTCGAGCACGACGAGGGTGAGCAAGCCGACCCAAATATTTGGGTCCATGAGCCATTCCATTGTTGAGTTTTGTAGTCAAGGAAGGGGCATTGTACGCGATCGTGCTGCCATCGACCGAGAATGGCAACGGAACGGCGCCGAAAAACGACGCCGTCCCGACAACATTTCAGCGCCTTGCCGCCTGTTCGCCCGCGCCCGCCACCGGCACGCCGCGCAGCCACAGCGCGTGGATCTTGCGGGTGTTGCGGATGTCGTCCAGCGGATTGGCGTCGAGCACCAGGACGTCGGCCTGCTTGCCGGCGGCAAGCGTGCCGCGCTCCTTGTCGATGCCCAGGATGGCGGCATTGCCGGAGGTCGCGGCCTGCAGCGCCTGCATCGGGGAGAGGCCGGCCTGGGTCAGGAGTTCTAGCTCGCGGTGCTCGGCGAAGCCCTGGATGCGCGGGATCGTGGCGCCCGAATCGGTGCCCATGCCGACCCTGATGCCGGCCTTGTGCAGCGCCAGCGCGTTCTGCTTGGCGATCGCCAGGTCTTTCTTGCTCACTTCCTTGACCTTGTAGGATGGGCCGCCCAGCCATTCCGACACGCCCTGGTCGAGCGCGCCCTTGAAGAACGGCGTCTGCATCCACTCCGGCTTGTCGGCATACACGAAGAAGGCTTCGTCGAGCTGCAGGGTCGGGATGTAGGCGATATTCTTCTCTTTCATCAGGGCGATCAGTTCGGCATCGACCGGCTTGTCGCGCACGCTGTGGCCGAACAGGTCGACGCCGTCGCGCGCCAGGCGCTTGGCGTCTTCCAGGTAGTAGACGTGGGCCACCACCTTCAGTCCGTTCTTGTGGGCCTGCTGGATCACCTCGCGGTACAGGGCGGGGTCCATTTTTTTCGTGGACTTGTCGCCGAAGTCGTCGACCCAGATCTTGACCAGGTCGGGCTGTTGCGCCAGCAGCTTGTCGAAGTCCTTGCGCACCGCCTCGATCGTGGTCGGGCGGTAGACCTGGTCCATGCCCATGGCAATCGGCGGCGCGCCGTGCGGGACGCCGAAGCCGTGGCCTGCGGTGACGATGGTGGGCAGCGCCAGCTTGCCGGCGCGCTGGTCGGCGCGCATCTTGTAGATGAAGTCGTGGTCGGTGCCGAACACCGCCACCGTGCCGACGCCGTAGCGCGCATACTTTTGCAGCTGGCGCGTGACGTTGGCTTCGTTGATCTCGCCCGCGCCCGACTTGGCGCCATTGGTGATGCCCAGGTGGGCGTGGCCGGCGACCAGGGCCGGCATCACGGTCTTGCCGCGCAGGTCGACGATCCTGGCGCCGGCCGGCGCCTTCGCTCCTCCCGGCTGCACCGCGTCGATGCGGCCGTCGCGGATCACGATGCTGCCGTTCTCGATCGGCGCCCCACCCTGGCCATCGATGATGCGGGCGCCCTGCAATACAGTGACCTGGGCGGCCGGCTGCGCCATGGCGCTGGCGCCAACAAGTAAAGACAGGGCGCTGGCCAGCGCAGTCAACAGGGTCGGGAGTCGCATCGGGGTCCTTTCATCGATATGGTGAACCCGGCAATGTTAGCCCATCCTAGATGACGCCCTCGCGCGCCAGGCGCTCGAGTTCCTCCTGGCCGTAGCCGAGCAGGCCGCGATAGACATCGGCATTGCTGGCGCCGAGCGTGACGGCCGGCTTGTCGAAGCCCGTGAACGCATCCGACATCCGGATCGGCAGGCCGCCGGCCACGACGTCTTCCACCGCGCCATACACCGGGTGTTCGAGCCTGGCGGTCTCGCCGCCCGCCAGCAGGCCGGGATCGCGCACCGCATCGGCCGGATCGCGCACCGGGCCGTTGGGCACTCCGCATTCGCTCAGCAGGGCAGCCGCCGAGCCGGCGTCCATGGCGCCGGTCCACGCGCCCACCATCTCGTGCAGGATGGCGTGGTTGCGCACCCGCGCCGCGCGGCTACTGAAGCGTTCATCCTGGATCAGCTCCGGACGGCCCATGGCGCGAAACAGCCCGGCGGCGAAGGCATCCTTCGGCGCGCTGATCGCGATATGGCCGTCGGCCGTCGGGAACACGCCCGACGGCGCCAGGCGCGCCAGCACATTGCCGGAGCGCGTGGCATGCCCGAGCCGGCGCTCCATCTCGAAAGGCTCGGCCGCCACCAGCGCGCTCATGGTCCCCAGCAGCGAGACGTCGACCTGCTGGCCCTGCCCTGTTTCGCGTGCGCGCAGCACGGCGGCCAGGGTGCCGATGGTGGCGAACAGCGGCGCGGCCTGGTCGCCGATGGGAATGCCGACCCGCACCGGCGGCTCGCCCTCGGCGCCGGACGCCATCATCAGGCCGCTCATGGCCTGGATTACGATGTCCACCGCCTTGTTCCGGGTAGGATCCGCATCCGGGCCGAAGCCGCTGATCGAGGTATAGACGATCTTCGGGTTCACGTCGCGGCAGCGCGCGTAATCGATGCCCAGGCGGTCGGTCACGCCAGGGCTGAAGTTCTCCACCACCACGTCGGCGCGGCGCACCAGGTCCATGAAGATGGCGTGCGCGTCGGGATGCTTCAGGTTGAGGGTGACGGCTTCCTTGTTGCGGCCGCGGTCGAGGATGGCGACTGACAAATCATCGTCGTGTTCTGGCGCGGCCGTGAGGCCGTCGCGGCCCAGGAACAGCGAGTTGCCGCGCGCCGGGTCGGGACTGTTCGGGTTTTCGATCTTGATGACCCGCGCCCCCAGCCCCGCCAGCAGCAGGGTCGCGTACGGCCCGGCCAGCATGGTGGTCAGATCGAGGACGGTCACGCCCGCGAGCGGGCCTGGCGGCTTGTCACAATTATCCGGCATGTTGGCGCCCTTTCACGGCAAGTACAGCAGGTGGAATGCGGACAGTCTAGCGCACCGCGGAGTGTCATCGCCATGGCGACCAATTCGGTGTAGAGTCCGGCACGCAGGCAATCATGGATAACAATAACGGAGACCCACCATGCAGCAGCAGGACCGCGCCGACGGCGCCGTCAACGTCCAGGACTTCCTGAACGAACACCGTTTCTCTTCTTACCAATGGCTGATCTTCGGCCTGTGCTTTTTGATCGTGCTGCTGGACGGCTTCGACACCGCGGCGATCGGCTTCATCGCCCCATCGCTGGTGCAGGACTGGGGCGTGACGCGCCCCGCCCTGGCGCCGGTGCTAAGCGCCGCGCTGTTCGGCCTGGCCGCGGGCGCCATGGCGGCCGGGCCGCTGTCGGACCGGGTCGGCCGCAAGCTGGTGCTGGCGTCGTCGGTGCTGCTGTTCGGCGCCGCCTGCGCCTGGTCGTCGTTCGCGAGCGGCCTGACCGAACTGGCCATCCTGCGCTTCGTCACCGGCCTGGGACTGGGCGCGGCGATGCCGAACGCGGTGACCCTGATGAGCGAATTCTGCCCCGAGCGCAAGCGCGCCCTGCTCACCAATGCGATGTTCTGCGGCTTCCCGCTCGGCGCCGCCCTGGGCGGCTTTCTCGCGGCCTGGATGATCCCGCTGTGGGGCTGGCGCAGCGTGCTGCTGCTGGGCGGCCTGGCGCCGCTGCTGGCTGGCCTGTTGATCATCCTGCTGCTGCCGGAGTCGGTGCGCTTCCTGGTCGCGCGCGGCGCCGGCCGCGAACGCATCCGCGCCATCCTGCGCCACATCTCACCATCCGCCGACGACGCCCGCGCCTTCGTGACGCGCGAGGCCGCGCCCGTGAACGACGCCGGCGGCGGCGTGAAGGTGATCCTGTCGCGACCCTACCTGGTCGGCACCCTGATGCTGTGGCTGACCTATTTCATGGGACTGGTGATCTTCTATGCGCTGATCAACTGGATGCCGCTGCTGCTGCGCGACGCCGGCCTGTCGGCCAAGGACGCGACCCTGGTCTCGGCCCTGTTCCCGCTGGGCGGCGTGGGCGCGGTGCTGGCCGGCTGGCTGATGGACCGCTACAACGCCAATGCCGTGATCGCGGCCTGTTTCGCGCTGACGGCGGTGAGCATCTTCGCCATCGGCCAGAGCGCCCACGACCTGGCGCTGTTGATGGCGGTGGTGCTCGGGGCCGGGCTGGCGATGAACACCGCGCAGGCGTCGCTGCCGGCGCTGGCTGCGGCTTTCTATCCTACCCGCGGCCGCGCCACCGGCGTGGCCTGGATGATGGGCATCGGACGGCTGGGCGGGATCGCCGGCTCCTTCCTGGTGGCGGAGCTGGCGCGGCTGCGCTTCGGAATCGAGGGCATCTTCGGCGTCGTGGCAGTGGCCGGGGTGGTGGCCACCATGGCGCTGCTGGTCAAGCTGGCGGCGGAACGCGCGGGCCGGCGGCCGGTGTAGACCTCAATCGGCGACCGGCGCCGCATTGCGCGCCGGTCGCATCGGCTCGAGCAGCTGGCCACCCAGCGTGGGCGGGCACGGCGTGTCGGTCCCGACTTCAGCCGGCCAGTGCTTCGGCAGGTAGTGGCTGCCGAACAGGCGGTCCAGGAACGGCAAAGTGGAAGCGTAGTTGCGGTTGATGTGGTCGTGGCGGCTGTGGTGCCAGTGGTGGAAGGCCGGCGTCGTCACCAGCCATTCCAGCGGCCCGAAGCGCCAGCGCAGGTTGGCGTGGATGAAGAAGCCCCACAGGATGCCGAGCGCGATCAGCAGCGCCGGCGTGCCGCTGCCGGCCATGCCGGGGCTGGCCAGGCCGATGGCGTACAGCGGCACCAGGCCGAACAGCCGGGTGATGACCATGTCGACCGGGTGGCTGCGGGTATTGGCCAGGAAGTGCATGCGCTCGGTGCTGTGATGCAGCGCGTGAAAGCGCCACAGCCAGGGAATTTCGTGACTGAGGCGGTGCCCCCAGTAAAACCCCGTCTCGGCGATCACGAAGGCCAGGCCGATGCGCAGCGCCTGCGGCAGCTCGGCCACGGCCGTCTTGAGGGCGGCCGGCACCAGGTAGTGGGCGGCGGAGGCCAGCAGCGCCATCGGCACCGTCAGCACCAGGACCGGCACCAGGCTACTGATGAAGTAATAGGCGAGATTGTGGCGCAGCTCGGGATTCGGCTGCTCGTGGCGCACGCCGAACCAGCGTTCGAGCGGGACGAACAGCGCCGTCAGCAGCGCGAGCCAGATGCCAAGGCGCAGTGCCGTCATGGCGAATTCGGCGAAGGTGACGTTCATGGCGGATGCGGCGATGGTGGAAGCGGTGTCGCGATGCGGAGGCTGCCGCCAGGGCCGGCGGCGTCCGGCTGCAGGGGACTGCAGCCGGTGGATTGGCGTATCAGGCCTGGCCGCCGCTACGGTTGCGGCGGCGGGCCGTGAAGCCGATCAGGCCGAGGCCGCCCAGCAGCATGCCCAGGGTTGCCGGCTCCGGCACTTCGGCATTCAGGGCGACGTTGTCCAGCAGCATGAACGGCGGCGCGCCGGCGCCGCTACCGTGGACCATGAAGCTCAGCCATTGGCTGGCGCTGCTTGCCGTGAAGGTCATGGTGGCAGTCTTCCAGCCGCTGAAACCGCTGTCCACGATGCTCAGCAATTCGGAATTCTGCTTGGCGCCGCCGAAATCGACTTCCCAAAAATTATTGTTGTTCGGGCCCCTCTCGATGACCTGCTGGGCCAGCGCGAAATCGAAGGTCAGCGTATAGCTGTCGCCGATCGTCAGGCCGTTGACCTGTTGCTTGAGCGGGCCAGGGAAATACATCCAGTCCGAGGCGAAGAAATTGCCGCCGGTTGGAGAGGCGCTGTAGCCATTGCTCAAGCCAGTTGTGCGGTACTTGTCCTTCAACCAGATCGCTGACTTGTCGGTGTTGGCGATATCGCCATTCAGGACGAAGTTGTAGCGACCGTCCCTGCCATAGCCGCTTTCCCAGTTTGTCAGGGTAGTACGGTCGGCGCGGTTCGTGGACGTGCCGCCGGCAAGCTGCTTGTTGCCGCCGTTAGTGGTCTCTTCGAAATTGCCGTTCTTGATGAGGTTCGCATGGGCGACATTGGTGCTCAGCACCGAGGTGGCCAACAGGGCCAGCAGGAATGGTTTGATGCGCATGCGCGGACTCCAGAAAGATAGGTGGCGGTGAGTAAGCGCCGGCGTTTTCTGGGCCGGACGGTGGCTGGCGGGAGGAATTAACCCGCCATGCCGATATGCTGTGTGCGTATAAAATTGATAACGATCAAGAATTATTGCACTGAAATTATTTTATCAGATTCACGATTGTTGAAATTCAATATTGAATTCGCAATGAAATTTGCCCTAATGTAATGTTTTTACAATTTCCTCACGGAAATATCTTTTACGTTCACAATGTCCTGCCGAAAAAGCCTAGCAATACAGGCTTTCGACAAGATCATGGTGGAAATCCCGCACGGCAAAAGGTGACATCCGCCTCGCAGGAGCAAATGCCAAGGTGTTAGGCCAGACGAATTGCACAGCTCATTGGACGAATAGTATGGCTGCAAAAAAACAACAGTCAGTCGATATCCTATGGCGATCCCTGGTCGGAACCGAGGTTTCGTTTCGCTATTCCCGCAGTGTGCGACATGCTGGTGCTGGAGCGGCATCGATACCTCGCCCGCCAGGCTAGCCGGCCGTGGTCAGCCCCTACCAACTTTTACCGCTGCCGAGCCAGGAAACCAACAAGCATGCCAATACGGGAAGACATTGTTCTATTAGCGTCGTACAACGCTTCGATGAATACCAGGGTGTATGCCGCCGCAGCGACCTTGCCGGCGGACGCGCTGAGCGCCGACCGGCGAGCCTTCTTCGGCTCGATTCTGGGCACCCTGAATCACATCGTGGCTGGAGACACCCTCTGGCTGCAGCGCTACCAGGCGCATCCGACCACCTTCCGCGCGCTTGAGCCGATGCGGGATATCGCGACGCCTGCCGGACTGACGCATATCTACAGCAACGATCTCGCAGTACTGCAAGCGCATCGTGCCCGGCTCGATGCGATCATTGAGGCGCTGGCAGCGGAATTATCGGACGACGACCTGGCGCAGCCCGTCTCGTACAAGAATTCGCGTGGCGCATTCCGCAAGAAATTCGGAAGCCTGCTGCTGCATTTCTTTAATCACCAGACGCATCATCGTGGCCAGGTCAGTACGCTGTTATCGCAGGCGAACGTGGATATCGGGGTCACCGACCTGGTCGCATGGATCCCTGACGAATGCTGATCAGGCGCGCAGTTCCATCGTATCGACATAGAACGCCTGGCCATTCTTTCCCTGGCCCTTGATGTGATACATGGCGACGTCGGCACGGCGCATCAATTCATCGATCGTTTCGCCATCATGGGGAAAGACTGCAATGCCGATCGAGGCCGAGATCGTCACCTCATTCCCACCGAGGTCGAATGGCAGATTCAGGCATTCCAGGAATTTGTCGGCAACCACTCGGGCATCGTCACGGGTGTGCAGGTCGGGAAGGACCACGGTGAATTCGTCACCTCCCTGGCGCGCGAGCGTGTCGCCCTTGCGCAGGCAGCCTTTTAGCCGTGCGGTCACTTGCAGCAGCAGTTGATCTCCCTTGCCGTGACCGAGCGTGTCGTTGACCAGCTTGAACCGGTCGAGATCGATGAACATCGCCGCCAGCTCGGTCTGGTTGCGCCTCGATTGGATGATCGCCTGTCCGAGGCGGTCCCTGAATAACAGGCGGTTCGGCAGATTGGTCAGGACGTCGTGGTAGGCCTGGTGAAGGATGATGGCTTCGGCCTGCTTGCGCGCCGTGATGTCGCGGGCGATCCCGTAGGTGCCCATGTATTTCGATCCGCCCGGCTGGGCATGGTCCAGGTGCATGCCGACTGCGTTGAGCGACACGGTGATCGATGCATTGTCGGGGTTTTCCGACAGGATCGGATTGGAGCGGCAGGTCATGCGCAGCTCGACGTCGCGCGATGCCCGATCGCCGGAGCGCCGCTCGTTGAATGCATAGCGCGCGCGGGCGAAGTCTTCCTGGTGCACGAGCACCGAATAATGCTGGCCAATCAGTTCACGGCGATCGTAGCCCAGCATCTGGCAGGCGCGGTTGTTCACGAAGGTGAATCGTCCCTCGGGCTCGACCATATAGATGAGATCCGGCGAGGTGTCGACCAGGTAGCGGTAGGTGCGCTCGGATAGCTCGAGCTGATAGGCGATGTCGCGGTTGCTTTGCCGGAGCCGGCGCTGGGTCAGGACGTGGTCGATGGTCTTGAACAAGTCCTGCTGGCTGAATGGCTTACGTAGAAAGTCGTGCGCGCCGCGCCGCATTGCGCCGATCGCGGCGTCGATCTGGACGTTCCCGCTGATGACGATGACATCGGTTTCGATGCAGTGGTGGTTGATGAAGTCCATGACATGGTGGCCGTCCATGTCTTCCAGGCTGAGGTCCAGCAAGACCAGGTCATAGCGGGTGTCGGACAGGCATGCCAATGCGCCGGCGCCGGAACTTGCCGTATCGATGTCGAAATGGCGGTGGCTGAGCAACTCGCGCAGCGAGGCCAACATGCGTGGCTCGTCGTCCACGAGCAGTAATCTGGTCGGCTGGTTCGCGGCGGCGATCGGCAAATGCGGCGCGGCAAATGAATTATCACCGATCGTGAGGCGCGATTTTCTCGGGAATAGATTCATGTCGATATGGGCGCTAGCGGCTCACATGTTTCAATGGAGCACCGCCAGGATGAAATATGTTTAGGGAAGTGGGCTTATGCTTTCTACATTAACACGGTCGAGGCTGTTCAAATACAAATTGACAACTCTTAAAGTCAGTCGGTAACAATTGCAGTAACGCAATATATTCCTGCGGATATATGTAAAAAAAAGAAGGCCACCCGAGGGGTGGCCTTCTTTTTTGTATTCCTGGCGGAGAGAGGGGGATTCGAACCCCCGGTAGGCTATGAACCTACACACGCTTTCCAGGCGTGCGACTTAAACCACTCATCCATCTCTCCTGATGGGTCGACGTGGGAATCCCACGAAGCCGCCTATTATAGCAAGTATTCCCAGCAGTACAAGGCCGACAACGGGGTTGGACGCGTTGAGGTGATGCGGGATGGAGTTGAACGCGTGGATGGCAAAGCCATCCACCCTACGTGCCCTGCTCAGCAGCACAAAAAAAATGCCCACCCCTCTCCCGAGTAGGCGGGCAAGCCTTACGTCAGCCTTGTGGGCCGCCGCAGGCAGGTTGCTCAGTGATTGTAGCTCAAGCCGATTCCTTCAACTGCTCCAGGATGGCCGGATTCTCGAGCGTCGAAACGTCTTGCGTGATGTTCTCGCCCTTGGCCAGCACGCGCAGCAGGCGGCGCATGATCTTGCCGGAGCGCGTCTTCGGCAGGTTGTCGCCAAAACGGATCTCTTTCGGCTTGGCGATCGGACCGATCTCCTTGCCCACCCAGGCCCGCAACTCATTGGCCAGCTTTTTCGCTTCCTCGCCAGTCGGACGCGCCTGCTTGAGCACGACGAAGGCGCAGATCGACTCGCCCGTGGTCTCGTCCGGACGACCCACCACCGCCGCCTCGGCCACGATCGGATTGGCCACCAGCGCCGATTCGATCTCCATTGTGCCCATGCGGTGGCCCGACACGTTCAGCACGTCATCGATGCGGCCGGTGATGGTGAAGTTGGCAGTGTCCTTGTTGCGGATCGCGCCGTCGCCGGCCAGGTAGTATTTTCCGCCCAGTTCGTCCGGGAAGTAGCTGGTGCGGAAGCGGTCCGGGTTGTTCCAGATCGTGCGGATCATCGACGGCCATGGGCGCTTGACGACCAGGATGCCGCCCTGCCCGTTCGGCACGTCGGCGCCGGCTTCGTCCACGATCGCGGCCATGATGCCCGGCAGCGGCAAGGTGCACGAACCCGGCACCATCGGCGTCGCGCCCGGCAGCGGGGTGATCATGTGGCCGCCGGTCTCGGTCTGCCAGAAGGTGTCCACGATCGGGCAACGCTCCTGGCCCACATTGCGGTAGTACCACATCCAGGCTTCCGGATTGATCGGCTCGCCGACCGAGCCGAGCAGGCGCAGGCTGGACAGGTCGTAGTTCTTCGGATGGACCTTCTCGTCCAGGTCCGAGGCCTTGATCAGCGAACGGATCGCAGTTGGCGCCGTGTAGAAGATGCTAACCTTGTGCTTCTCGACGGTCTGCCAGAAGCGGCCGGCGTTCGGGAAGGTTGGCACGCCTTCGAACACGACTTGCGTGCCGCCGACGGCCAGCGGGCCGTAGGCGATATAGGTGTGGCCGGTGATCCAGCCGATGTCGGCGGTGCACCAGTAGACGTCTTCGGGCTTCAGGTCGAAGGTCCACTTCATCGTCAGCGCGGCCCACAGCAGGTAGCCGCCGGTCGAGTGCTGCACGCCTTTCGGGGTGCCGGTCGAGCCGGACGTGTAGAGGATGAACAGCGGATGTTCCGCATCGACCCATTCAGGCGCGCACTCGGCCGACTGGTCTTGCACCAGCTCGTGCAGCCACAGGTCGCGGCCTTCCTTGAAGTTGATGTTGCCGCCGGTGCGCTTGTAGACGATGACGTCCTTGACGGTGTCGCAGCCGCCCAGGCTCAGTGCCTCGTCGACGATGGCCTTGAGCGGCAGCGATTTGCCGCCGCGCTGCTGTTCGTCGGCCGTGATGACAGCCACGGCGCCGGCGTCGATGATGCGTTCCTGCAGCGACTTGGCGGAGAAGCCGCCGAACACCACCGAGTGGGTGGCGCCGATGCGGGCGCAGGCCTGCATCGCGGTCACGCCTTCAACCGACATCGACATATAGATGACGACGCGGTCGCCCTTCTTGATGCCGCGCGATTTGAGCGCGTTGGCGAACTTGCAGACGCGCTCGTGCAGCTCGCGGTAGGTGACTTTGGTTACCGCGCCGTCATCCGCCTCGAAGATGATGGCAGTCTTGTCGGCGTTGCCGTTTTCCAGGTTGCGGTCGAGGCAGTTGTACGAGGCGTTCAGCTGGCCGTCGGCGAACCATTGATAGAATGGCGCATTCGATTCGTCGAGGGTCGAGGTGAACGGCTTGTGCCAGTCGAGGTTCTCGCGCGCCAGGCGGGCCCAGAAGCCCTCGTAGTCGCTGGCTGCTTCGGCGCACAGTTTTTCGTAGGCGGCCATGCCGCTGATAGTGGCTTTGTCGGCAAACTCCTTCGGCGGCTGGAACACGCGGTGCTCCTGCAGGCCCTGGGTTTGCTCTTGGGTGGTCTCGTTCTCGGCCATACTAGTCTCCATATTAATGTAGTAGGTTATGCCAGATACCATAGGGGGGCTCGCTTACTGAGCCCTTACATGGAAACCCCTGCGGCGGGTGCGTATTGACTGCCTTGCCCGCTCTTGTGTGCCCTTATTCTAACGCCAGCCGTTGTAAAGCGTGCAAGCGGGCACCATGTGCGAGCGCGTGCCACACCTCATCCAACAGCGCCGGTGTAAAATGCCGAGCTGAATTTTTTTCGCATCCCCCTGGAGTTTCATCCCGATGTCCGACCTGCCGCCCAACCAGCCTGTCCGCAAGCTGACCCCTCTGAACAACCTGATTTTTGCCAGCCGCTGGCTGCAACTGCCGCTTTACCTGGGCCTGATCCTGGCGCAATGCGTATACGTATTCCACTTTTGGGTCGAACTCGTCGACCTGATCGGCGCCGCCATGGGCAACGCCGATTCGCTCAAGCACATCATCGATGCCGTCAGCGTTCCCGGCGCCGTGCGGCCTACCAGGCTCAATGAAGTCACCATCATGCTGGTGGTGCTGGGCCTGATCGATGTGGTCATGATTTCGAACCTCCTGATCATGGTGATCATCGGCGGCTACGAAACCTTTGTCTCGCGCATGCACCTGGAGGGCCACCCGGACCAGCCAGAGTGGCTGTCGCATGTGAACGCCTCGGTCCTGAAAACCAAGCTGGCCATGGCGATCATCGGCATTTCGTCGATCCATTTGCTGAAGACTTTCATCAACGCCGCGTCGTATGACGAGAAGACGCTGCTGTTCCAGACCGTGATCCACTTCGCGTTCCTGCTATCGGCCATGGCGATCGCCTATACCGACCGCATCGTGATGAACACGCACAAGCAACACTAAAACTATTACATTCCTGGTACTCCTGAACGAGAGCGAACATGGCAACCGTGATTACCCAAGACGACCTGATTGAATCGGTCGCGGCAGCACTGCAGTACATCAGCTACTACCACCCGGCCGATTACATCCAGCACCTGGCGCGCGCGTATGAAAGCGAGCAGAGCCCGGCCGCAAAGGACGCGATCGCCCAGATCCTGACCAACTCGCGCATGTGCGCCGAAGGAAAGCGTCCGATCTGCCAGGACACCGGCATCGTCAACGTGTTCCTCAAGATCGGCATGGGCGTGCGCTTCGAAGGCTTCACGGGTTCGGTGACCGACGCCGTCAACGAAGGCGTGCGCCGCGCGTACAACTTCGCCGACAACAAGCTGCGCGCATCGATCGTGGCCGACCCGCACTTCGAGCGCAAGAACACCAAGGACAACACCCCGGCCGTGGTCCACATGGAACTGGTCGAAGGCGACACCGTCGACGTCAAGGTGGCGGCCAAGGGCGGCGGCTCGGAAAACAAGACCAAGTTCGTCATGCTCAATCCGTCCGACTCGCTGGTCGACTGGGTGCTCAAGACCGTGCCGCTGATGGGCGCCGGCTGGTGCCCGCCGGGCATGCTCGGCATCGGCATCGGCGGCACCGCCGAGAAGGCGATGCTGATGGCGAAAGAGTCGCTGATGGACGACATCGACATGTACGAGCTGCGCCAGCGTGGCCCGAATAACAAGCTCGAAGAGCTGCGCATCGAGCTGTGCGACAAGATCAACGCGCTGGGCATCGGCGCCCAGGGCCTGGGCGGCCTGACCACCGTGCTGGACGTGAAGATCAATATGTATCCGACCCACGCGGCCTCGAAGCCAGTGGCGATGATCCCGAACTGCGCCGCCACCCGCCACGCCCACTTCGTGCTGGACGGCTCGGGCCCGGCGTATATCGAACCGCCTGCGCTGTCGACCTGGCCTGACGTGAACTGGACCCCGGACACCGAGAAGTCGAAGCGCGTCGACCTCAACACGCTAACGAAAGAAGAAGTCGCGTCGTGGAAGCCGGGCCAGACCCTGCTCCTGAACGGCAAGATGCTCACCGGCCGCGACGCCGCGCACAAGCGCATCCAGGACATGCTGGCCAAGGGCGAGTCGCTGCCGGTGGACTTCACCAACCGCGTGATCTACTACGTCGGCCCGGTCGATCCGGTCGGCAGCGAAGTGGTCGGCCCGGCCGGTCCCACCACCGCCACCCGCATGGACAAGTTCACCGACATGATGCTGGAGAAGACCGGCCTGATCTCGATGATCGGCAAGGCCGAGCGCGGCCCGGCGGCGATCGAATCGATCCAGAAGCACAAGTCGGCCTACCTGATGGCGGTCGGCGGCTCGGCCTACCTGGTGTCGAAGGCGATCAAGTCCGCAAAGGTCGTCGGCTTCGAAGACCTGGGCATGGAAGCGATCTACGAGTTCGACGTGACCGACATGCCGGTCACTGTCGCCGTCGATTCGACCGGCACCTCGGTCCACAACACCGGCCCGAAAGAATGGTCGGCCAAGATCGAATCGCTGAAAGGCGTGCCGGTCACCGTCGCTTGATTCCAGTAGAATCATGACCCTCCCCGACGCTCCGGTTGGCATCTTCGACTCGGGCGTCGGCGGCCTGTCGGTGTTGCGCCACATCCAGGCGCAGCTGCCGCACGAACACCTGCTGTACCTGGCCGATACCGGCTTTGCCCCTTACGGCGACAAACCCGAAGCCATCGTCGTCGAGCGCGTGCTGGCGATCGGCGATTTTCTATTGGCGCAAGGCGCGAAAGCGCTGGTGGTCGCCTGTAACACCGCCACCGTGGCTGCCGTGCGCGAGCTGCGCGCGGTTCACCCCGGCCTGCCCATCGTCGGCGTCGAACCCGGCCTCAAACCCGCCGCCGCCCTCACCCGCACGGGTAAAGTCGGCGTGCTGGCCACCGAGCGCACCCTGCGCGGCGCCAAGTTCCTGCAACTGCGCGACCAGGTCCACCTCGATTCCGGCGCCGAGTTCCTGCTGCAGCCCTGCGTCGGCCTGGCCGACCAGATCGAGTTCGGCGAACTCGATTCGACTGCCACCAGCGCGATGCTGGAACGCTTCATCATGCCGCTGCTCACCCAGGGCGCCGACACCCTGGTGCTGGGCTGCACCCATTATCCGCTGGTGCGTTCTTCGATCGAGCGCCTGCTGAAGAACGCCGGCCGGCCGGACGTAGCCCTGGTCGACACCGGCGACGCCGTGGCGCGCCAGCTCGCGCGCCTGCTGGTCGCCGGAGAACTCCTTCGTGCTCCAGGCACCCTCCCCGCCAGCCTGACCGGTTACACCAGCGCCAGCGCGACAGCGTTGACGGCGGCGTTTCGCAGCCTGCTGGGCATCGATCCACCGGTGCATGAGGCGCAGATCGCCGTGCCACGTGATTGGCAAAGCGGTCGAACGATTTAAAGTTGCCACTTTTTTTGCGAGGCTATATAATCATGCTCTGCCTCGGCAATGACGAGACAGGAAGTAGCAAAACAAGCAGTAACGTAGTTCAGTGGTGGCTGTAGCTCAGCTGGTAGAGTCCAGGATTGTGATTCCTGTTGTCGTGGGTTCGAGCCCCATCAGCCACCCCAAGTATTCAGCAAAAAAGGTCACCTGCTTCGGCACGTGGCCTTTTTTGTTTTCCGAAGGATCCGCATGCATATCACCGGACAAGCCCTCTCCCGCGCGGACGTCGAAGCGGCACTGCCCCACGCCCCACTCGTCTTCCAGGAATGCGACCTCGACGGCGCCGACCTGTCGCGCCTCGACCTGCGCAACTGCACGTTTAACAGCTGCAGCATCGCCGAGACCTCGTTTTACGCCGCCAAGCTGGGTCAGACCACCTGGCAGCGCTGCCGCGGTCGCCAGGCCGACTTCGAAGCAGCCGACCTGACCGACGCCCGCTTCCAGAGCTGCGACCTGAACAACAGCAGCTGGCGCCGCGCCCACCTGGCCTCGCTTGCCTTCAAGGGCTGCAAGCTGACCGGCGCCAATTTCGAGGAAGCAGCCCACCTTGGCCTGGAGTTCGAGGATTGCCTGCTGGTCGGCGCCGACCTGCGTCGCATGTCGTTCCGCAAGGCGAAGCTCATCCAGCTCGACTTCGGCGATGCCGACCTGGCCGCCTGCGATTTTCGCGATGCCGTGTTCGAGGGCGGCAGCCTGCGCGGCGCCAACCTCAAACAGGCGCGCTTCGACAACGCCGACCTGCGCGAAGCCGACCTGGGCGGCATCACCCTGGCCGACATCAAGCTGTTCAAGGGTGCCTGGATCACGCCGCGCCAGGCGGCCGAACTGGTCAGCGAACTCGGCCTGCGCGTAGCCTGAGCCAGCTTCACATTTAGGGTCAATCCCAGGACACAGATGTAAAAAGCGCCAACTTAGCGGCCAGATAACGCTTGATGTGCGACAATTGGCGAGTTTTCCGCAAAGAAATTTTTTCGCTGTTTTCGATGCCCCAAGTCTGGCATCGTGCAACGGCGGCTCCCCGATTTATGCCAGATAAGCGTACTGCCCCTGCAATCTCCCGCCTGACCGCCGAAAAACGCCCCGCCGTACGCAATGCCGTGCTGTTCGTGGCCGCCCTGTGCCTGCTGTTGCTGACCATACAGGTTTCAGACGGTTGGCGCGCGCGCAAGGAGCGACTGGCCGAGGTGGCGGTGGCCACCACGAATATGTCGCACGCGCTGGCGGCCCAGGCCGAAAGCGCGGTACGGGTGGTCGACACGGTACTGGCCGGCGTGGTCGAGCGGGTCGAGACCGATGGCATGAAGGGCGCGGGGCGCCCGCGCCTGCAATTGCATCTTAAAAATATGGTGACCGAGGTCGACGAGCTGCACGGCCTGTTCGTGTTCGGTCCCGACGGCCACTGGCTGATGACCTCGCAGGATCGCCTCCCGCTGTACACGGTGGACGACCGCGAATACTTCCAGTACCACGTCAGGAATCCCGATCGTTTCGTCCACGTCGGCAAGCCAGTTCGCAGCCGCTCCAACGGCGAGTGGGTGCTGCCGGTCTCGCGCCGCCTCAATAATCCGGACGGCACCTTCGGCGGCGTCGCGCTCGGCACGATCCGCATCGATTACTTCTCCACCCTGTACAAGACCTTCGACGTGGGCAGCAATGGCGTGATCATGCTGACCCTGGACGATGGCACCCTGGTCTACCGCCTGCCGCACAACGAAAAGCTGATCGGAACCGATATCAGCAGCGGTCCAGTCCATCGGATGTACCGCAGCCTGGGATCGGCCGGCACCGCCATGCTCCGTTCGAAGATTGACGGCATCGAAAGGCTGTACAGCTACCGCCACCTGGAAACCTATCCGCTGATCGTCGCCACCGCGCAGAGCAAGCACGCCATCCTGGAAAAATGGCTGAAGTCGATGCTCGGCCAGGCCCTGATCACCTCGGTCGCCATTGCATTGCTGCTGTATTTCGGCCGGCGCCTGGTGCGCCAGATCGTGATCCGCGACCATCTCGAGCACGAGCTGGTGCAGGCGCGCGAACTGCTGCAGGAACATAACCGCGCGCTGACGGTCCTGGCCGACCATGACGGCCTGACCGGCATCGCCAACCGGCGCCGTTTCGAGGAAGCCCTGGACGTGGAGTTCGCGCGCACGAGCCGAAGCGGCGCGCCGCTGTCGCTGCTGATGTTCGACGTCGATTACTTCAAGCGCTACAACGACACCTACGGCCACGTGGCCGGCGACGCCTGCTTGCGCCAGGTGGCGCAGGCCTTGAAGGACAGCCTGGTGCGGCCGGCCGACATGGCCGCGCGTTATGGTGGAGAGGAATTCGTGGCCCTACTGCCGGATACCGATCCGGCCGGCGCCAGGATGGTGGCCGAGCGCATTCGCCAGGCGGTGATGGCGCTCGACATCCCGCATGCCGGCAACGGCGCCGGCATCGTGACGATCAGCGCCGGCGTGTACACCAGCAGTGCCGCGACGGCAGCGGACAGCGCCACCACGCTGGTGGAACGGGCCGACACCCTGCTCTATCAAGCCAAGCAGTCGGGCCGCAACCAGGTGTGCGGCGGCGATCTCGCCGCACCCTGAGCCGCTGGCCCGCCGCGATCAATAGCGGTGAGGATTGTTTGGGCGGGCGTCGTGGCGATTCGGGACGCCGTCGCGATCGCGGTCACGGTTGCGGTACGCGGCCACCTGGCGCGACTGGTGCCAGCCGCCGCGCTCGAGATGCCAGCCATTGCGGTCCTGGCGCCATTGCGCGCGCTGGTAGGCATAGCCGGGACGCACTTTCTCCCAGTGGCCGGCGACCCAGTCGTGGCGGCGGCCATTCCAGTCCCAGTAACCCGACACCCATTCAAAGCCGCGGCGCGCGGCCGGTACGGCTTCGCGGCGGGGTGCCGGCGGTGCCTTCTTGATGACGATCACGTCGGCCCGCGGATGAGCGGCCTGGGCCTGCACTGGTGCGAGTGCTGCACTGCCGATCAGGATGGCGGCGGCGGTAGCGAGGATGGTTTTCATGGTGCTCTCCGTTTCGGTTGGTGTGAGACCACTATAGCCAGACGGGGCGCCAAAAAGATGAACTGAAGGAAGTCTTTACAGCCGATACATGCCGCTACAAACTTGTAACAGCGAAGGGAGAACTGCGGAGGGAGGGAAAAGCAGTCGCTGCAAAAACACAGCCGGCTATGGAAGCCGGCTGTGTAAAGGGGAAGGTATTAGTCCAGCTTGAAGGCGTAGTCGACCTTGGTCCAGGTCTGGGCTGGCGCGCCATCCTTGGTGCCCGGCTTGAACTTGCACGAGGTCAGGCCCTTGACCAGTGCGCGGTCCAGGTTCTTGAAGCCGCTCGACTTGTCGATCTTCGATTCTGCCACGGTGCCGTCCGCGTTGACCAGGAACGATGCCGAGGTCGTGCCCTGCTCTTCGTTCATCAGCGATGCCTTCGGATATTCGATGGTGCACTTCTTCGGATCGAACGACGCCGCGGTTTCGGCGGCGAAGCTGGCGCTGGCGGCAGCGGTAAGGGTCAGTGCAACGAACAGCTTGGCGGACAGGTTTTTCATGATTTCCCCAAATAAGGTTTTTAAGAGTTAAATGTCGTGATGCGTGCTGCGCGCCGCCCGACTGGCCGGCGCATGACTGCTAGTAATAAGTACTTAGAATTCTTCCCACTCGTCGTTACCGACGGTGGCAGCTGCCTTTTTCGGCTTCGGCGCAACTTCCGCCTCGTCCGGATTCACCGCGGCGCTGGCGGCGGCCGGCTTTTTAGGAGCCGGCGGTGCGGAGCGCTTGGCGGCTGGACGGACCACCACCGCGGTGGTGGTCGCGACTGGCGCCTGCGCCTCGAATTGGAACTGTTCACCCTCTTCCAGCTTGAAGATGCTGACCACGCGGGCCAGTTCGCCAGCCTGGTCTTGCAGGCTCTGGGCGGCCGCGGCGGCTTCTTCCACCAGCGCGGCGTTTTGCTGGGTCATGCCATCCATCTCGATGATTGAGGTGTTGACCTGGGCGATGCCGGCGCTCTGTTCGGCGCTGGCGTTGGCGATCTCGCTCATGATGTCGGTCACGCGCTTGACGCTGGACACCACTTCATCCATCGTCACGCCGGCCTGGCCGACCAGTTTGCTGCCGCGATCGACTTTCGACACCGAATCGTCGATCAGGGTCTTGATCTCTTTGGCTGCCGCAGCCGAACGCTGGGCCAGGTTGCGCACTTCGGACGCCACGACCGCGAAGCCGCGGCCCTGTTCGCCGGCACGGGCCGCTTCGACTGCCGCGTTCAGCGCCAGGATATTGGTCTGGAAGGCGATGCCGTCGATCACGCCGATGATGTCGGCGATCTTGCGGGCCGAGCCATTGATCTCACCCATGGTGCCCACCACTTGCGACACCACCTCGCCACCCTTGCTGGCGACGTCCGAAGCGGCCGCGGCCAGCGCGTTGGCTTCACGGGCATTGTCGGCGTTCTGCTTGACGGTCGAGGTCAGCTGTTCCATCGCCGAGGCGGTCTTTTCCAGCGAGCTGGCCTGCAGTTCGGTGCGCGACGACAGGTCGATATTGCCGGCGGCGATTTCACGCGAGGCGGTGCCGATGGTTTCGGTGCCGCGGCGCACCTGGGCCACGATGTCCACCAAGCTGTTGCGCATTTCTTTCATTTCGACCAGCAGGCTGCCGCGGTCCGATTCCTTGGTCTCGATGGCGATCGACAGGTCGCCGTGGGCGATGCTGCCGGCGATCTTGGCGGTGTAGCCAGGTTCGCCGCCGAGCTGCTTGAGCAGGCTGCGGGTGATCACGACAGCGGCCGCCACGCCCAGCACCACGGCCAGGGCCAGCAGCACCAGCATGAAGTTACGGGCATTGTCGAACGCCGCTTCGGCATCGGCCTTGGTCTGGGCGTTCTGCTTATCTTCCTGCGCGGCCAGCGCGTTCAGGGCTTCGGTCCACTTGCGCTGCACCGGACGCACTTCGCGCACCATGACGCGGGTGGCGTCCATGGCGTTGGCGGCCAGATAGAGTTCGGTAGCGCGGGCGATCGCCGGCATGGCGGCGGTTTCGTGTTCCTTGATCTGGGCCAGCAGCGCCTTTTCCTGGTCATTGCCGTTCGATGCGAACAGGGCAGTCAGCTTGCGCTGGGTTTCGTTGTACTGGGCGGTCTGTTCCTTGAACTTGGCGATCTCCGGTTCCATGTCGGCTGGGTCGGCCATCAGGGTCAGCACGCGCAGCGACTGCAGGCGATCGTTGACGTTGTTGCGCATCTCGATCACGAGGCCGGTCGACACATTGCTCACGCTGACCACGTGGTCAAGGCGATCCTGGATCTGCGCCATGCGCAGGATACCCACTACAGCAACCGCTACCAGCAGCACCAGGATCAGTGCGAAACCGAGGGCCAGACGGGTACCGACCTTCATGTTGTTCAAATTCATTCGTGTTTTCCCTGTAACTTTATTGATCGAAACTCGCTCGGAGAGACAAGCGCCGTGCGAAGCGCATCTGAAATCGGTGTTTCTGCACGATTTCGAGTGTTTCCGACAGGATAAATCAAGATTTCATGTCGCTAGTCAGAAAATCTCTTGCTCGACCGAATTGTTTCGGCACAACAACAGGCTTGATACAGTGCAACATTGGAACAGGTCTGCATTATGGAACGACTATTTCCACACAGCAAGCAATTTTGAAACTTGTGTGGTTGTTTCGACAATCAAATGTATCGATTTGTCGACATGGAATAAAAAAAGGCGTGCCTTAGCACGCCCTTTTGTTACTTTTGGATAGATTGTCTCAAGCCGCAGCGGGCATCCTGGCAGCGGCTTCGAGTAACAGGCGCGGATCGCCCAGTGCCAGCTTCTTCGAATCGGACAGAGTCTGACGGAAAGAACGGGCGCCCGGCAAACCCTGCATCAGGCCCAGCATGTGGCGCGTGATGCTGTTGAGCTTCAGTCCAAGCGGGCCGTACAGGCGTAGCTGCTCCTCGATATACGGGATCATCGCTTCCAGCACGTCCGCCCTTGAGCGCGGTCGGCCGGCTTCGTCGCCATAGAAGCGGCGGTCCCAGTCGGCCATGGTCCAGGGATTGTGATAGGCCTCGCGGCCCAGCATTACGCCGTCGACGTGTTCCAGGTGCAAGGCGATTTCGTCGTCGCTCTTGATGCCGCCGTTGATCAGGATCTCGAGCTCGGGGAATTCGCGTTTCAATTGGTAGGCCACGGCGTAGCGCAGCGGCGGGATTTCGCGGTTTTCCTTTGGCGACAATCCTTTCAGGATGGCATTGCGGGCGTGGACGATGAAGGTCTTGCAGCCGGCGTCGGCGATGGTGCCGACGAAATCGCGCACGAAGCCGTATTCCTCGTCGTAATCGATGCCGATACGGTGTTTCACCGTCACGTCGATCGAGACCGCGTCGCGCATCGCCTTTACGCAATCGGCCACCAGTTGCGGCTCGTTCATCAGGCAGGCGCCGAACGCGCCCTTCTGCACCCGCTCGGACGGGCAGCCGCAGTTGAGGTTGATCTCGTCATAGCCCCATTGTTCGCCCAGTTTGGCGCTTTTGGCCAGGTCGGCCGGATCGCTGCCGCCCAGCTGCAGGGCAATCGGGTGCTCGACGTCGTCGTAGCGCAGGTGGCGCTCGACGTCCCCGTAGACCAGGGCGCCGGTGGTGACCATCTCGGTGTACAGCCAGGTATGGCGGGTGATCTGGCGGTGGAAGACGCGGCAGTGGCGGTCGGTCCAGTCCATCATGGGGGCTACACTAAGTTTTCGCTTTCCGTAAGCCATTATTTCATCTACTTTTCACTCTGAGCGGCGTGTTTGCCATTTCCCTTAAGTTCCCGCAAAATGCCGCAGTTTCTCAAACTTACTACTCCAAATTTACTCCATGGCGGCAATCTCAAAACGCGGCGATTCATGGCGGGCACACATCCGTCGGACGGGACACAAGTCGATATCGGGGACCTTCCCGACCAAGGCGCAAGCAGTTGCGTGGGCTAGAGGGATCGAAGCGGAGATGGACGCCAAGCGCTTTAAGGATGCGCGTGGGCTGGCGAATATTACCCTAAAAACCGCGATTGAACGGTATGAGGAGGAGATCGGCGCCGAGCACCCATTCGGCAAGAACAAGACGGCCGTCCTCAAGATGTGGAAGAGCAAGCACGGTGACAAGACGCTTGACGAGCTCACGGATGAGTACCTGACAAAGTTCGTGCGGGAGCGCCGCAAAGGCGGCGCTGGCGGAGTCACTATTAGCATCGACCTGACCTACTTGGCCAGCGTCTTCAAAACAGCTAAGGAGCTTTGGAAGCTTCCGGTCACGCTCGAACCGGTGCAAGCTGCTCGAAGCAACATGGCGCATCTAAAAATCTCGACCAAGTCTGCAGAGCGTCGGCGGCGCCCTACTCCGGACGAGATAGCGGCCCTTTGCGATTACCTTGACAACCGGTCGACCTTGCCAATGCGAGACCTAATACACTTCGCGATCGCATCCGCGATGCGCATTGAGGAAATTACGATGCTACGTTGGGTCGACTTGAACGATGCCGATCGCACCATCATCATTCGAGACCGAAAGCACCCTCGACAGAAAAAGGGTAATGACCAGGAAGTCCCGCTGCTCAGCGATGCCTTCAACATCGTCAAACGCCAGCCGCGGCCTGACATGCCGACATCTGAATGCCGCATCTTTCCGGTCAAGGCTGCTACTGTCAGCACGGTCTTTCCAAGGGCTACGAAGGCCCTCGGAATTGAAGACTTGCACTTCCATGATCTTCGCCATGAAGGGGTTTCTAGACTGTTCGAGCAGGGCTACCAGATTCAAGAGGTTGCCCTAGTGTCAGGCCATCGCGACTGGAAGATGCTTGCACGATATACTCAAATCAAGGCAAAAGACTTACATCGCAACAATAACAGCTAAATAAAAAAGGGTTATCCATGTCATTCTTAGAGAAAGAGATAGGCAAGATCGAAGAGGACGTAAGCAACCAGCTTGCTCAAAAAATGCTTAGAGACGGCAACTTGGCATTTGCATTTGTGTTAGCTGCTGCACTAGGAGCCATCGCTATTTATTGCTATAAATTTGGCTTCTTTTCATTGACAGAAAAACGAGACGACTGGGGGACCTTTGGCGACTTCCTAGGCGGCTTGCTCAACCCGATTGTAGGAATTGTCACCGTCTTCTTGGTACTTTTAAATGCCCGCCTACAACGCTTAGAACTTAGAAACTCGCTGCGCGAGATGAAGAATACGAACTCTGCAATGGAAGCGCAAAATAAGTCAATCGAGGCACAAGAGTCGCAAAGTACCTTTTTCAACTGGCTGAGCGCTTATCGCGGAACTGTCGCGGACCTGCGCTTCGTATCTTCTTCCGGCTTCCCAGAGTACAGCGGACAGTCAGCGCTATTTAACATATACCGGCACTATTTAACAGGGAGCGAAGTTACGCGAATGTTCTTGGGAAGACTACCTAAGAACGCCTTGCAGGAATTGCTCACAACTGGTGACATCGCAGATGAGAGTGACGCCAAGCTGGCGGAGAATATAATCCTACAAGAGTGGAAAAATATTAAGAGAAAGCAACTCGATAATCTGGAAGTTCCGATGAGCTCCGTTGTCGCCTTAATGGAATGGATTTACAGTGGAAGAAGGGGAAGCATATCAGCAGCTCAAAAAAATGAGTTCTTTAAAATCCTGAAGTCACAACTCTCAACGGCAGAACTTGCATTTCTTTTTTACGAAAGCTGGACCATGAATCCAGGCCCTAAGCTAATTTTCAAAACCTATAAGATATTTGATCGCCTTCCAAGCAACTCTGATCACCTTCTCAAATTCATGCTGGCTAGGGCATCGCATTTGAATTAAACGAAAATATTCATCAGATTCACCGCCTGTGCAAGTTCAAGGCAATCTCGGGAACTCCTTAACACATGGCTCATCCAATAAGCGTCTACGCAAAGTTTCCAGGACCAAACCTTGCTGCCCTGGCAAAGTAGGGACTATTCGCTGCAGCTGGTCAGCATAAAGGACAACACTACGCAGGCGCGCAATTTCCCAAAGAAGAACTCGGATATCGTCCGAATTTCCCGCCCGAGCTTGAATTCTCTGCAGATCTGTCTTCGTTAGTGCTGTTTTAAAACGCATAGCCACATTCCCTGTATGTTTATACAGTGTAGCAAATTTTTGAGAGTGCAAACGTCTGCACTCTCAACGATCAGAACAACCCGGCTGGCTCAGCCATCCTGTCCCAGCTGTAAATGATGACCTCCGCGCGCTCAACGCCCTTCCCGCCGCCAACCGTATAGTTGATCGGTACCGTGTCCATCTGGAAGTCCGCGAACACACGACGGATCTCAGGATGATCATTCAGGCTCACGATCGCCTTTCCCTTCAGACGCTTCATCAGGGCCGCCATCTTCTGGTACTCCTCGAGCGCGAAATCGACACCGTACCCTTCGGTCTCCCAATACGGCGGATCAAGGTAGAAGAGCGTATGGGGGCGGTCGTACCGCTCCATCAGCTTGTGCCAATCCATGTTCTCGATGTAGGCGCCCGATAGCCGCAAATGGGCCGCGGACAAGTTCTCTTCGATCCGCAACAGGTTGATGGGCGGCGTGGTCGTCGCCGTGCCCCAGGTTTGCCCTTGCACCTTGCCGCCGAACGCATGATGCTGCAGGTAGAAGAATCTCACGGCGCGCTGAATGTCGGTAAGCGTGTCTGGCGGCGTCTCCTGGTGCCACTTGAAGACCTCACGGCTGGCCAGCGCCCACTTGAAGTGCCTCACGAACTCCTCGAGGTGATGCTGCACGACGCGGTATAGCCTTACCAGCTCGCCGTTGATGTCGTTGATGACCTCGACCTTCGCCGGCGGCCGCATGAAGTACAGCGCGGCGCCGCCGGCGAAGACCTCGACGTAGCACTCGTGCGCCGGGAACTGGGGGATGATGTGGTCGGCCAGGCGTCGTTTGCCGCCGATCCATGGAATGATTGGAGTTGCCATTAGTAAACCTTACAGTTGCGATTGTGCTAAACTCGCGCCGCCTTCCGGAAGGTGGCAGAGCCTTGCTTGGTTCACTGGCTAGAACAGTGGATCGAGGCCGACGCAGGTTGTTAGCGCAACTCGCGCCGGCGCTCTGTCTTTACTATGGGGCGATGGCCCCTACTTCATAGAAGCCATGCTTGCGCGCCCAGTCCTGCAGCGCGCCTACTTTTTCTCGGAGACGTTCGGTCTCGAGGTCTGCGTCTCGGACGAGGTCTCGAAGATGCTGCTCAGTCGGCTTTGGTAGCTCGATGTATTCGGTCGCTCCGGCGTCATGAGCGACGACGGGACCTGGGGCTTTGGCGCCGCCGGCAGCGGCACACACGCGGGCAGGGACTGCGATGCGCAGCCGCAGACGATCGGCAGCAGCACGCTCAGCAGCGATACGCTTTTCAGCTTCATTGAGATTCCTTTGGTAGGTGGCCAGGGTGGCTCGGGTCGACGCGATGTCCCGTTGTCGCTCGGCTTCGTTATGGGCCACCGCGATCCGTACGTCGTGCATGGCCGCGTCCGCACGTTCCGCCTTGTCTCGCTCCCATTCAAGCCGGACATTGTCGGCGCCGAAGTGGTAGCCAGACAGGCCCGCGATCGTTACTGCGCCAAGCAAGGCCGCTCCAACCGCAGCGACCTTCAACTGGTCGACGATCATGCTGCTGCTTCCTGGCTGTCGAAGCGCTGGAGGCTCCGGCCATTCATGACCGCGATGAGAATCTTCGCGTAATTCGGATCTGTCGCGTAGCCGGCTGCAGCTGCGGCACGAGCCCAACCTTCGCCAGTAGTCTCATCGAAGCAAGCCGCATAGCGCGGGTTCACCTTGAAGAAGCGCGCCCGGTCAGCGATGCATTCGTCCACGCTGGAATAGGCGCGGAACTTGGCGACCAGGTTGACGCGCTTGCCGTCCACGTATTCATGGGTCGGTACGTCGACGGTCTTGCCTTTCCAAGAGCGGTCGGCCTTGATGCCGAATAGGTTATTGCCAGGAGCGCGCGAACCCCATCCGGATTCTAGGGCAGCTTGGGCGATGGTGAACGATGCCGGGATGCCGTGCTCTCGGTGGACACGCTGGGCGGCCGGCAGCAGCAAGGCGATGAAGGCGGTGGGCGGCATCAGATGATCTCCCGCACGTCCTTGACCAGGTCAGCCAGGTCGGCATCGCGGCGCTTTTCAATGAACTTGAACAGCGCGCGAACGATGACCCACGCCGGCAGGCCGCAAGTGAACATGAAACCGCCCTGGGCGATCTGACCCAGCAGGTCATCCGACCAGTGTTCGATGCCGAGGTATTTGATGAGCGCGGCGCCGCCGGCGATCGAGCCGACGACTGTGCACGCCAATGCCACGCGCCACTCCTTCTTGCTGCTGGGCGGTGTCATGGCCATCACAACGAAGGACGCAAGTCCAGCGCCGATGCCCATGCCGACCAGGCCGCCGATGATTTTCATGCTTGCTGCGCCGGCGGCCGCGCCGGAAATTGGTTCACTCATTAGGGTTCTTTCGTGGTTAGAAGTCACCCGGCATGGTGTCCAATTCATGCGCACTTCGGATTACCGGGTGCGCACAGTCTCTCGCTCTAGCGGTCCCATTTCTAGGGAGAAATGGGACTATTTCATGCTTCGCTGCTGCGGAGGTCGACCCGCTGCAGCTTCGGATGGAAGCACTGGAACAGGTCGTTCGGCGTGACCCGATGCGCCTCGGCCGGATCGAGCAGGATCGCACCGCCGGCCATTAGCAGCGCGAACACCAGCTCGCTGCACCACCAGGTCGACGTGTCGTTCCAATCGTCCGACGCGAGGAAGGGAATGCCCAGGGCGCCCCAGAAATCATAGCCGCGGCCATCCTGCTCTTCGCCGAATGCGATCGCCTTCCCGAGGTCGGGAACCCATACCGTCATGTCCTGGTACTGGACAACGCCCTTCATCACCTGGTCGACCGTGGTCGCCCTGCAGCCGTGTGTCATCGAGGCCTCGTAGGCGCGATCGCCCAAGATCGCAACCACGTGGCTGAAGAAGCGGGACCCGGAGCAGCGTGCAATCATCAGGCTCGCAGGGTTCCACGGCCACCGGGTCGTAAAACGCACAGTCACGAATCCAGCCGCCATCTCACACCCCCAGAGATGTGCGGGTCGCAGCAATAAACGCGTCCCAGGCCGACACCGCGGCGCCGAGCTCGTCGGCGTTCGCGGCAGAACGCATAGCTGCCTGATGCGCAAACCTCTCAGTACGCATGGCAAGCTTTGCCTGCGCAAAAACGTCGGCCCGCTGGATGATCTGATCAGCCGCCCACTGAAGGTTTTGCTCTTGGCCAGTGGGATTGAACTGCGCGTAGCTCGCCACGCCCACGTCTACGTCGCCCACGTAACCAGCAGCAGCAAAGGCGCGTGCAGCCGCCTCTGCATCTTTGTATTCTTCCGCCCGGTTTCCCACGGCAGCAAAGGTAACGGCATCGACATCCGAGTAAGTTTGCGCGATCGCCTTCTCGACCTTGGCCCGCAGGATCGCAGCGTCATCTACAGGGGTATCGATAGGCTCGACGCCAGTTCGCTCCGAGGTCGCCCTGAAGGCCGTCCAGTTAATGCGTACGCTCTCGTGCACCTCAATATGCGAAGCCTCATGTTCGGGCTGGACCTCCTGCAGGAAGCCGCCCGTCAGGCGCCCAACAGCGTCATAGGTGACATACGATTTCATCAAGCTACCTTCTTAAAAATGAGTTCTGCATAAACGCTGGAAACTTGGTTCGCCGCCTGCCCAAGCCCATAGCTGGCCATGGCTTCTTCCACGTAGTGATCAAGACGGAAAGCCTTGGCCGACGAAATCGAAAACCGCCCAGTAATGATTGAATCTGTCTGGATTGCGTAGGTCGGGTGCGCCACCGTCGTCGATCCATGCACGATCAGCTGCGCGTCAGTCACGTTACGCAGCATGAGCTGATGCCCACGAACCAAAAAGCCTGGTGCACGACCGAATACTTCGTACGTACCAGCGGGAAGCGTGACCTGGTTGCCAGCTAGCGATGCTCCGGTGATGCCATTCCAGTCGACCGTATTCAGCGTCCGGATGTTGGTCCCTGGCGAAGCAGATCCCCCGTGCACTGCCGCCCCCTTGCGATCCGAGACTTTCATATATCCGCTGTAGCCATCTTCGCCTCTGTCGCCAGTGCGCTGGAAAAAGAGAAGCAGTGATTCGTTTTGAGCGAACGGGCTTGCAGAACTGCTGCCCGTGCAAACCACAGCGATGTTCCGGTACCCTGCAGGCGCCGCACGGCCGACGACGTCGAACGTCATCCACTTGGATAAATCGCCCTGCTTGATCAGGCGCAGCGATCCTTTCACGGTACTGGTCGACGCGTCGAAGGTATCGAGCAGCGTGGTGCGGTCCTGTCCTGCCGCCACGAGGTCCAGGCGAATGACTGCCGATGTGTTCTGTGCAGCACTCGACAAGCGTAGGCGGCCTGCACCAGGGTCACTATCCGCGGTCGCCGTATCGAAGATGTAAGGCAGCGCATATGCTCCGCCGGCAGCGATCGCGTTGAAGGCCCCCAAGGCAGCATTAATCTCGCCGCCGAAGACAGGGAGCAGCCGCATAAACTCTGCCATGAAGAGATCAAAGACCTTCTGCTCCTGCGTCCGAAATGGGAGCTTCGTTGGGTCGAGAAAAGTAGTGATAGCCATTAGACAGCTCCTTCGATTGTCAAACTCATTCGGGATTCCATTTGGTAAGGAATCACATTCTTAAAACTTCCGTATCGACCAAATACAGCCGTGATCCCGTAGGGACCTCCGACCCACACAAGCGGCCGCTGGCGGAGCTCAAATAGGCGATCCTGGACATAAGTAATGTCGCTATTCGCGACCACCACCTCACAAGACATGCGCTTGGCGTAGGGCCGGATCTGGGTCTTGCTGGTGCCGTCGAAATTGAAGGTCGTGCTGGAGAAGTCTTTACCTTCGGTGGACAACCCGAGCAGGGTCGGGCCAAACTCCTCTACTGGCCCGATCGCAGCCATTCCACACTTGGCTAGGCCCGTGGCCTTACGAAGACACAGCGTCACCAATGCATTGGCGTACACCGGCAATGCCAAAGTGAAGAAATACGTTCGCTTTTTGATCCGCTTGAACGCCCAGTTGAAAAAGCTCGATTGCGAATTCGGTTCGATCAGCTCCACAATCTCGCTGTGCACGACACCCTCAATAGCGTCGACAACGGTCAGCAGCACCTGGTCGACATCAAGGTTGCCGAGGTAGAGTCCCTGCGCGATCATCTCAGGCGTCAACACAACCAAGATCTCGTCTTGCATCACGGTCTGTGTGTTGTTGTATTCGTCGAACATCGCAGATCGGTTGGCGGCGCCACGCGGTGCCCAGGCGCCCGTATCGGTCAAAGCCTTGCCAGTATTGTTGGCCACCAGCGACATGAATATCGAGCGGGTCGCGGGGTCGTAGACGAGAGCATCCTTTGCGTAAGAAGCCTTGCTGTCGTAGATCGGTTCGGCGATAGGGACGTTCGAATACACCAGGCCAGCTCCAGGGCCGATTACGTCAGCAGCGCGAGTGATGGCCGCGCCGCTGGTGCGAATGGGCGTGACTGGCAGCTTTTCGCGGCAGAGCTGCGGTAGGCCGACACGAATCGTAAAGTTGTAGGTCTGCCCACTCGCACATTGGACCGAAAAGCCGGAGTAGGCTGAAACGGCAGCAGGTGACGAAATGGTGTATTCCATACCGAATTCCCGAAGAACCTCGGTAGGGTCAATCAGCAACTCCCCGATGCCGGCGCTGGCTGTTGCCGAATCGCGTTCAGTTATAAACAGTCGCACCTCCGGGGTGGTCGGACCCGACTCGACCACTTTAAGGAACACACCTTGCGCCCATTTTTCCCCAATGGCTGCAGGCACAGCACCGGCCGGGTTAAACCTCACAAACGAGGCGCTAAATGCAGAGGCGACACCCTCATAGCGAAAATCCAAATAATTAACGCCGTTCTCAATGCCAGAGCCCACGATTGAGCGCGTAATCCCGGCATTCACCCCCAGGTCAACCGTACCCCAGGTCGTCGGCGGAGTACCCGGCGTGCCGACAACCGCCCCGACCATCGTGTTATTACGGACGTGGTTCGTTGTCTCCGGCTCGATCAGCGCATACGGCGCCTTGCTCAGGTCGGAGGGGTCATAGGTCACTCCCAGGGTATCCGGCGGCACCTCGACTAGCGTGCCGGTTCGGTCCCACACCCACTTGAGGGACGGGCGCATGCACGCAACGTCGCCGACCGCGACAGGTTCAACAATAATCATTCGACGACTACTTTCGTTGCAAACGGCACGCTTCCCCTGGTCGCCGCGTCCAGGTGGTCAGCCGTGTCCATAGTGTTCTTGGCGATAGCGCCCAGGCCAGCATTCATCTCCTGACGAAGCTGAGTATTTTCCGCGCGCAGCCGCGCCAACTCGACGTGCATGTCGCTGACGGCTCGTGCCAACACCACCCCGTTATCTGCTGGGTTGCCGAGCCTCGAGAACATGTCCTTGGTTTGGTTCGCATTGAAAATTCGAGCAGGACCGGTTGCCTCCAGCTCCGGCCCGTCTTCGCCGACAATCCTCCAGCCGCCGGCAAAGTCTCCACCCGTAGCGAAGCCAGGTATGCCGCGCAGCTTCTTTGCCTCATCGCTGTTCTGGAAGGTGTCCCGGATGGCATCGAGACTAATGCCCCCTTTCAAACGGTCCATCCAGTAGTTCAGTCCTTCAGCATCGGCGGTGCGATCGAGCACCTCGCCATAGAGCTTCTTGATCTGTGCTTCGGGCGAATTCTTGATCGAGTCAATAACCGCATCCTGCGAAGCACCGTTAGCGAGCCGATCCTGCCAGTACGCTAAGCCATCCACATCCGGCGCCCGACCCAGCAACTGCTGGTAGGCGTCGGTAATTGCCGAAGTTCCACCGATAATCGGGTTGGCCTGGGCCGCGCCGAGCGCAGCAGCAAGCGCTTCCACCGCCTGAGAGAGAGTCAGCAATCCAGTAGCCTGACCGTTCAATGCATCGATCTGCGCTTGTCCGTTTTCCACGATTTGATCCAGGCGTGTTAGCTGGTCCTCGAGCGCGCGAAGCGAACGCTCCTCGACTGACAACGCGGCATCGGTGATGCCAGCAAGCGAGGCAATATCGTTTTGCGTCTGGTACAGATCCAGCAGATAGTCGTTGTATGAGCTGAACTGGCTCGATGCATCACGGGATACCGCGCTTAGCGCATCACGCAAGCTGTCGGCATCGGGCAGCGCGCCTCCAGCTTGCGCCTTGGCTAACGCGGCGCGAATCTGAGCCTGAGCCGCGGCGCGCTGTGCCAACTGTTGCTCCGGAGACGACATGCTGCTGAGGGTGCCGTTGAGCAGCTGCGCCAGGCTCTGCAGCCGATTGACCGCAGCGGCATGTACATCCACGCTCGCCTGCAGGGCCGCCTTCTCGCGCGAGACCACACGCTGCAGGGTCGCGAACGCACTGTCGACACCACTCAGCAGTGTTGCGGCAGCGGCCTTAGCGTCTTCGGCAGCCGCCTTCTGGGCTTTCAGGGCCTGGACCTGATCGAACAACGCACGCACGCTTTCGTCCAAGGCGGCGCGCTGCTGCTCGAGTGCCACCGTTTGCTGCTGCGCCGACGTCATGGTGAGAGCGTCATACTCAGCCTGCAGTTGCTTTCGCTGCTCCAGCGCGGCCGATGCCCGCTGTGCGTCGCTCTCGGCCGCCGGATACACCTGGGCGAAGCTGGCCTGCAGAGCCATCAACGCCGCATACCGCTTCGCGCCTTCTTCGGTGGCCAGAGCGCCGCTGTCGATCAGATCCAGCACGACCTGCTTGAATTCGTCGCGGGTGTCGACGCTGGCCAGGCCAAGGGCCGCCATCTGCTCCGTTACTGCCTTCAGCACCGGCGCATTGCGCTCGGTCTCGGACAGGAAGTTTTGCTGGAAGAACTGAACGCCAGACGCGAACGCATCCAGTCCGCCGGCCGCCAGGAGGAGTCGTTCGCGAGCTGCCAGCGACGAGACGCCAACCGCGCCGAACGTCACCCCGATGGAGGCCAGCGCGTCGTCGATCACGGCATAGCTCGTCGCCAAGCGCTGCAGCGCGGCCGATGCCGACTCTCCTTTCTGCTGCACGTTTGCCAGCTCCGGCACCAGATCGGTAGCCATGGTGTTCGCAAGCCCCTCGAAGTAGGCAGTAATGTTGGCCTGCGTCTCGGCATCGGTCTTCCCGATCGCGATATTGATTGCGTCGGTTCGACGGGCGATGCTCGACGCGTCCACGCCGAGTGCTTCGGCGAAGGCCTTCGTGGACACCTTCATGACGCCATAGGCATCAGACAGCGCCTGGTCCATTTCTGGCGCCACGTCCACGCGATCGAAGCCGGATTTGTCACTCCGGAACCAGCCGCCCTTCTGCTTCCACTCCTGGATCACCTTGCCGTCAAAGCCACCTTCACCCAGGGTGCCGGCGAGATTGCTGCCCACGACTTCCTTTGGCTTATGGCCGAACAGCCGGTTCACAGCGCCGCCCAGCAGGCCACCGACCAGCGAGCCGAGGGCCGTCCCGAGTGGGCCAACAATCGTGCCGACAGCGGCGCCGATTGCGGTGCCGGCGTTGACCGTTGAATTGCCCGATCCACCAAACGCCGAATAGCCGTTCGACAGTGCCCGACCGCCCATTACCCCGCCGAACACGCCGCCGGCGATCCCCGCGGCTGCCCCCAGACCATTGGCCAGTGGGGTCAGCGCCTGGCCAGACGCGGTCGCCAGCCCTTGCGATGCCAGGGGCGTGTAGCCCATCGAGCTCATGATGTTCTGTGCGAAACCGGCCACGGTGTCGCCAAGGGCGGCGAAGCCACCCTGCATCGCGTCGTAGATTCCCTTGACCGAGCTGATCGCGCTACCGACGCCGGCGCCGCCAGCACCGCTTGCACCTGGAACGGCGCCCAGGCCAAATTGGTTAAGCACGCTCTGCCCGAGTCCATTCAATGCCCCCGAGACCGGCTGCAGCACGCCCTGAATAATCGGACGAAGCACCAGGGTGTTGACCATGTTCTTCAGCGTGTCGACGAAATTCTCGGCGAGACCTTCACCGTTTTCGAACCCACGTAACAACGCATCGGTCAGTGACGATTCGATCGTCTCGGCCATGCGCTTGCCCTCGTCGGCCAACTTCTTGACCGCCTCGATCTCCGCATCATGGATGGTCGCCGCGGCCTGGGCATTACGCAGGCCTTTCAGGGCGTCGATCCTCCGCTGGATGTCGGCGACGCCAGCGTCCGACAAGACGAGCGACTGCTTAGCCGCCTCGAGCTCAGCGATCTGGACATCGGTGATCGCCTCCGGCAGCATGCCGTAGGTACGGATCTTCAGTTCCAGGGCTTCGGTCTGCTTGACGATTCCATCGATGTCGCGGTCAACCGCAGCAGTAGCCTCGTCCAGCAGCTTTTTCTCGTCAGCAGCAGCCTTCGCAGCCGCATCGTTTGCAGCCTTGATCGCAGGCTGCTTGGCGAGCAGGTCGGCCTGCGCCTTCGTCAGCTGGTCGACCGAGATCGCGCCGTTCGCATATGCCTTGCTGAGCGCTTCCCACTCCTGGGAAAAGGTACCGCTCAGGCCCGACAGCTCGGACAGCAGCTTGGCTTGAGCCTGCTGCTCCTGATTCAGCTTCTTGGTTTCGGCCGCGATCTCGGCGGCGCTCTTGCCGACCACGGTTCCATGGCGCACGATAGCGGCCATCTCCTCAACGGAGGCGTCACCGCTGGCGCCCCAGGCGGCTGCAATCGAGCTTGCCGTGTCCGACCAGCTCTTTCCGATGTCGGCTTGCCACTGGCGGCCGATCTCCGCTGCCATCTTGAAATCGCCCTGAATGAACGCGACCAGCTGGGCAGCACCCGCCCCGAGGGTCTTGCCGACCGTCGAGAATACCTCAACGATGCCAACGCCGACGGTATAGAGCAGCTTGAGTCCGGATGCCAAGAACTGCGCAGTGTTCTTGAGGGTGTCGCCCTGCGTAGCGGTTTTGAGGAACTGGCCGGCAAGGGTGCTCAGCGTCGGCAACAGTTCTGCGGCCACGCCCCGAGCCACGCCTTGGGTGCCGAGCATCAGCAAGTCCAGGGTATCGTTGAAGGATCCGGCATGCTCGACCGCTTCTTCGCTCAGTGACAGGCCGAGCTGGCGCGCCATCGCATCCATCTCGCGCAGGCCTTCGGAGCCACCGTTGAGCAGCGGGAGCATGGCCGCCCCCGATTTTCCGAACACCTCCTGGGCGAGGGCCACCTTCTGGACGCCCTCCTCCATGCTGGCAAACTCATCCGCCAGCTCGTACAGCATCTCCTTGTTACTCTTGAACGAACCGTCCAGGTTTTTCGAGCTGATCCCCAGCTTCGCGAACGCGTCACCGTTGTCGACGATCTGCTTGGACAGCTTCGTCATCGCCCCTTCAAGGGCACTCGCTTCCATGCCGCCCATCTGGAAGGCCAGCTCGAGGCCGGCCAGGTCTTCGACCGCAACGCCGATCCGTTGTGACAGGTCACTTGCTGCGTCAGTTGCGTCGATCGCACCTTTGATCCAGCCCGTGAACGCCGCGATCGACAGCGAGGCCCCGACCGCACCAAGCACGCCACCAATGACGCCACCAGCTTGCGACACCGTTTCCAAGGCGCCGGTCGCCTGTTCGCGGAACCGGCGGAATTCGGAAATTGCGCGATCGGCAACGGCTGTGATGATTACTCGAGATTCGCTCACTTCTTTCGTTCACTCCATCCTGACAAGGTCGCGCGCTCCATCGCTTGCACTTCCGAAAACAACTTGGGCCAGTCTTTGCGCTTGATCTTCCAAGCGTCACGCACTACCAGGACACTCTGGTAATTCAGGCCGACTGCGCCGCCTGGCCCGACGACCCACTGGGTCGACACGGCCTGGAAGAAGTTCCAGGCCTTGACACATTCAGGCCAGAGGTAGAGAGGTTCGGCCCGCTGCCGCTCATAAACCGGCGCCAGGCCGAATGCGGCCGCAGCCTCGCTGACCGTCTCGTCGTCGAGTTCTTCCTGCTCTTCGTCGACGATCCACCCCAAGGCCGCATAGCGCGCGACCTGCGCTAGTTTTTTGCTTCGGCGCTCGTCTCCTTGGCGAAGGCGTTGAAGCACACCAGGGCCATGCCGGGAATGTTCAGCAGCGCATCGAATGCCTCGGGGCAGAAGGCAGCAGGCTGGCTGGTCTCCTCGTCGTTAACCAGGCGCTGGCCACTCCAATCGGTGGTGACCTCGCGCAGCACGTCCTTCATGTCGAATTCGCCGCTGCTGATGCGCTGCTTGAGGTCGTCCGCCTGCAGACGCGAGCAGGTCAGCGTGAACTTGAACGGCACGGGCTGGCCCTTGCCATCCTTGGTGGCGCCCCTGACGGTGACGAGGACGGTTGGGCTGATAACGGTGGTGAAGCGCTTGCTCATAATGTTTCCTAGGTCAATGCGGGCCAGGTGGCCCGCGTGGTTATGCAAAGCTGGTGATGATGCGGATCTCGTCGTTGCCGGCGACGGGCGTGGCGCGCAGGTTGTAGCCAATCAGGCGCTCACCGTTCAGCTCGTCCTTGGTCGGTTCCTTGAACTGGGCCGCCGGCAAAAACACGGCAACCTTGTCGTTCGGGACGGTGCCGTGGATCAGGCCGAGCGTCGATTTCGTAGCGCTCTTGACCATGCCCATGAACGACACCTCCTGGGCAGCGGTTTGCTTGAGCTTGACGGCGCCGGTAACCTCGCGATCGGTGATGGCGACCGACTTCCCGCCCAGGATCTTCTGGAAGGTCGCGGTGACACCCAGGTCGATGGTCAAGCCCTGGCTCGGATACTCAAGGCCGCCAACGAAGGCTGGAGCATTGGCGATAGCATGCGTAGCACCGATCGTGATGTTTCCCGAGTTGTCGTCGGTGACGATCTGCGGCACGCGCCAAGCGGTCAAGGTCGTAGACGGAGCGTTCAGCGCGGCGATACCGCCATCGACGCCGATGAACTTGAAACTGATCACTGGCTTTTCGCCGACAGTCAGGTTCAGCGAGGCGGTGCCGCGCACGCCCAGGAGCTTGTGCAGCACGCCGTCGTCGAAGTAATAGATCGACGATGACTCGAAGCCGCCGGAGATCGGGACATAATCGACGCGAACGCCGGCTGTGATGATCTCGGCAAAGCCGATCGAGCGCATGAGCGGCCCCCACGCCGGCGCCTTGCCCGCCGTGCCGGCGCCGACCAGCTCGATGTCGAATCCGCATTCGACGTACGACGCGCCTGGCAGCTCTTCCGACGCGCCCAGGTATTCGCGAATGATGTCGCGCCTGATCCACTCGGCGTTCAGCGCATTGATCGAGACGTTGCTGATCACGAGCGCGTTGGCTGCACCTTCTGGGATCGAGTCGACGCCGTACTCCTCTTCGAGCTTCGCGAGGATCGCCGTCTTACGGATCAGGCGTTGGGTTTCCACAGCCATGTGTTACTCCTGTTCTTTCGGTTCACGGACCGGTTCGAGCTTGGTAATCTCGCCGGTACCAACATTGCGGACATAGCTACCGCCCACCGCAGGGTCTTGCTGCGGCACAGGTGCCAGTGCAGACGTCTGCACTTCGTCAGGCTTGAGCAGGTCCGGCGCACTTGCGCCGGCTGTGTTCACGTCTTTCATAACTTCAGGGTTCTCCCGTTGGTTTGGTGTTTCACTACGAAGCGCGCGCTGACGCATGCCACGCTGTTGTCCAGCTCCTCGAAGTCCCAGGCCAGGGTGTCGCCAGCCAACGGTGCGATATCCATCACGCCGTAGCCGAGACACGAGCCGCCATCGAGGTTGTCGAAGACCGCGTCGAGCACCTGGTCAGCGACCGTGCCGGGCACGTCTTCAGCGCCATCGCGGCCGTAGCACTCGATCTCCAGCAGCGTGTCCCAGGTCGTACGGCCGCCCAGCTGCTTCACCTCCTGCGACAGCGAGCGACCGAGGCGGACCACGATCGCCCGGTTCTTGTCGTTGCCTAGCGGTCGCCGACGGTTGACGTAGACACGATCGACGACGATCGCCGGGTCTTCCTGCAGGCGCTGTGCAATCGCCTGCACGATTGCCATGTGCTGGGTCGTCATGCTTTCTCCAGGAACACCAGGCTCAGACCTGTCGGCAGGTAGCTGTCGGCTTGACAGTCAGCCACCTTCCAGGCCGCACCGTTGACGGTAATGCGCATCTCATCGAAGCCGGCCGGCACGCGGTCGTTGGCCATGACCATCTGCGGCGCCGAAGCGCCCATGCCCATGCCGACCATGCCATTCCTGTACTCGGCGTCGAAGATGACGGGGATGTCGCCCTCGACGCCAGGAATGCGCGCAATGGCATTCGACAGCCGCTCCATCGCAAGCCGGTTCAGCCGGGCTTCGAGCTGGTCGAACATCAGGCGTTGATCTTGACGCGGACGGTAGTCACACCGGCGCCGGCCGGGGCCGCGGCATAGCCAGCGACTGCGAGAGCGCCAGCAGTCTCGGTGAGGCGCGAGTTGGCTGGGTCCCAATACAGCAGTTCACCTTGCGCGACATCGTCGGCCGGCAGCTTCGGAACGGTCCAGACACCGGTAACGGCGACCGAACCGGTACCGAAGGCAGGAATATCCGCCAGTGCGATACCGATGCGCTTGCCCAGGGCGACGACCGAACCCGACGCGACGGCGGCTGCGCCGGCGGTGTAGTCGAGCACGTCGCCCTCGCTCACGTAATTCTTTGCCATTGCTGGCTCCTTTTCGATTCAGGGGGCGCCGCAAGCGCGACGCCGGGGTTATGGGGAGGGCTTATGCAGCGCCTGGGGTCTTGGCCAGGGTGCGGAAGTCGAGCGCCTTGACGCCAGCATCCATGCGCACCTTGAACTCAACGCCATCGCGGGTCCAGCCGTCCTGCTGCTCCAGCGTCGGCGCCTGGTTGCCGTCCAGGTATTGCACTTCGACGGTGTCGTGGACGTTCTGGTCGGCGGCGCCATACCAGGTGGTCGGCGCGCTGTCCAGACGGGCATCGCTGATGACTTCGAAGGTGCCGCGCACCGAGTTCGGTACCGTGTTGTTCTTCGCGTTAGCGCCCACTTCGAATTCGCTGTCCTTCACAACCTTGGCAGTGCCTTCCAGCGCGACCGGCACCAGCAGCTTGGCCAGGCGGATATTCAGCGTGGCATTGCCGTCGGTCTGCCGCGCCATCGCCACGCGCATGGCGTCGACGCCTGCAGTGGAGATGCCGGCAGCGGCCAGCAGATTCTTGTGATCGAGGTGGAACAGCTCTTTGCCGTCGCCCATCAGCGGATTGCCGGTCAGGATTGCGTACACCAGGTCACCGATCGTGCGGATCGCGGCGCGACCCATGCGGCGCGGGATCTTGGTGAAGGCGTCCAAGTCGTCGTTGATGATGGTTTGGCGGGTCAGCGAGAACATCTTGCCGTAGGTGGCCAGCTGCACGGTCTCGCCGCGCTCGCCCACGTTGGCGTACTTGTACTCGCCGCCGTCCTGGATCTTGTCCAGCGACGGGAAGGTGTTCAGGTCCAGGCGCTTGCCCGGCTTGAAGTCGCCCAGGGTACCGACCGAGGTCCACAGCTGGAAGGTCTCTTCGGCTTCCTCGTAGCCCTTCATCATTGCCTTGTCGGCGACGTTGGCCAGCAGGAGCGGGAAGTCCGAGCTGGTGTTGGTGAACGCGGCCGCGACCACGTCCATCTTCGACATACCACGCGCGTTCACACCTGCGTGGGCCAGGCATTCGCGCGCCAGGTCCATCAGCGTGAGGCCGCGATAGTTGTTCGCCTTGTCCTCCTTCGCCAGGTTGCTGCGCGCCAGAATCGATGCCTGGGCGCCGGCACGGAACTTGTCGCGTTCGTCTTCCAGCGTGACGATGTAGCTGCCAGCGATCGGCGTCGAGCCCTTGCCCAGGTGAGCCAGCAGCTTAGTATTCGCCTGCTCGATGGTGCAATCGTGATCATCCGCGCAGGTCGTCTGCAGGGCAGCGACGCCTTCAAAGCTGGCGAACGATGCGAACGCTGCAGCGATGCCGGTGCGACGGGTTTTGTCGGCGGCCAGGGCGGCCTGTGCTGCAGCCTTCACGGCGTCCTGGGTCGGGTCGGCGCCCGCCGGGGTATTGGCTCCTGCCATGGTGTTGCTCTCCTTCGATTGGGGTTGAGGCGCGGCAGATGCCGCCGGGGTGGTCGGCTGCGGGAACGATGCGTACCGCGCCTTGATGGAATCCTTCAGATGTGCGCTGGCCGCCACAGGCAGGCCGGCAACGACAACGTCCACGAACTTGGCGGCAAGCGCCTGCTCGGCGGTGTACCAGTGGTCCTTGCCGTCCGTGAGCAGGGCCAGCATCTCGGCCTTGTCGCCGCCGGTCTTCGATGCGTAGGTGGTCGACATCGCGTCGGCCCAACTGTCGAGCATGTCGGCGTACTCGCGCATGGCAGCGCTGTTGCCGGAGTTCCAGCCCCAGGGAGCATGGATCATGATCTGCGCGTTCTCGGCCATCTCGACGGTGTCGCCTGCCATGGCGATCAGACTGGCGATCGAAGCGGCGATGCCATCGACGACGGTCGTGACGGTTGCCTTGTGACGCTTGAGCGCGTTGTGGATCGCGATCCCGTCGGTCACCGAGCCGCCGTAGCTGTTGATGCGCACGGTGAGCTGCTCGACGTCGAGGGCCATCACGTCACGCACGAACGACGCGGCCGCGATGGTGTCGCCGTACCAGCTCTCGCCGATATCGCCGTAGATGAGGATCTCCGCAGCGGCGGCCTGCACGCCGCCGGCAGCGCTTGCGCGCGCGTTGGGGCGGATGGTGTACCACTTCGGCGGCTGGTTTTGATCGGCTGTAGCCATCGTCCGTTTTCCTTGTCGAATGCTGCGTTTTGAAGTCATCAGTTTGTTGTTCCAGCAGTCCCATTTCTAGGGAGAAATGAGACAGTTTTTGCTGTGCATGGACGAAAAAAAGGCCACCTGGTGGTGGCCTCGGGTGAGCGGAGAATCACTCGTCCTTGTCGTCGTCCTTGGGGGGAGGCGCCGGTGGCGCGGACTTGTTCGTGTTGGCGAAGTCGGAAGCGAACACAAGGCCGCGGTCCTTGCACTCGCTTCGGTGCGCCGCGATCTGCTCCATCACGTCGCGCGGATTGGCGCCGCGCTTGCGCATGACCTCGGCCTCGCTGGCGAAGCCGTCCAGCACGAGCGAATGCCAGGCCATCGCCTCCTTCAGCGGATCGATCCAGGGCATTGACTGCCCGACGAACAACGCGTCGTCCGCGGTCTCGGGATCCACGTCAGCCGGCATCGGCACCACGCCGGACAGACGCGCCGCCAGCACGAAGTCATTCCACGTCGGCTGGACGAACTGGCCGACGAACTCGTCGCACAGCACCGCGTAGTGGATCCACTGCTCGACCAGCTCTTGGCGCTGGGAGGAATAGGTGCCGCTGTAGTCGCGCGCGATGCTCGAGTAGCTGCCACCCAGGCCGGCCGCGACCGCGCGCAGCTGCCCCTGGCGGAACGTGACCAGGTTCGGATTCGGGCGGTTGGAGTCGATCATGCCGATCTCTTCGCCCACGCCCAGGTTGTCGATGATCATGCCGGGCGAGAAGTGCAGCTCGCGCGGTTGGCCGGCTGCGGCGCCATCGCCCACCTCCGGGTAGTGTTCGGGCGAGCCCTTCTTGACGTATGCCGTCAGGGATGCGGCGACCTTTGCAGCGATGCGTTCGGACTCCTCGTAGTCCTTGATGTCCTCGAGGCGGCCGATGACGCTGGCGAACTCGGACACGCCGCGCATCTGCCCGATGCGGTCGATCGACGCGATGTGATGCATGCGGCCGGCTTCGATGCGCTTGAGCTCGTAGCTGCCCTTCGTCCAGGTGTCGCCCCCAGGGAAGCTCTTGTAGGCCCAGTAGCCGATAGGCTTGCCCCAGGTGTTGCGCTCAATGCCCTGATGGATCCCGCGCGCCTGGTCGAAGTAGTCGAATGGGATCAGATCGGGCTCGATCAGCTCGAGCGAGTACGGGACCTTCGTGCCATGGTCGAGCAGCGGCACGGCGCCGATGAGGCGCTGCGAAAAGCACTCGCCATCGCGCAGCCAGGTCTTTGCCACCAGGCGCTGCACCTTGCTCCAGTGGTGTCGCTGCGTGACCTCAGGGGTTTGCGCCCAGTTGCGGTATGCCGTGCGCAGCGCGGCCGCATACTCGGCGTGAATGGAGCCGTCGCGACGCCGCGGCTGCGGCTCGATGCCGATGCCACTTGGGCCGACTACATTGTTCACCAGGGTGCGCAGCGCTCCGCGCGCGATATCGTGGTTGGATTCGAGGTGGCGCGCGAGGCCGCGCAAGCCTGCTGCGCCCATCTGCGAGCCAGCGTTCGGCGATCCGTTTGCCTTGCGCCCCTTGCGCAGCCGCGAAGGCTTTGCCGCTTCATACTGGCTCAACACGTTGCGCGCAGCTAGGCGGCGCACACCGGCGCCGGGGAAGAAGAATGCGATCGCCTGGTCGAAGAAGTTGAGCTGCACTTTCGGGGCCGGCTTCATCATCAGCGGTCTCCGAAGCTGGCAACTGAGAACGACATGCCGCCAATCGATGGGCGACCGCTGGCGGCACGCTTTTCTTGCGCCACGCGCGCTTCCCACTCGCGGCGGCCAGCGCGAATCTCCTGAAGGTTTTCCATGCCCATCGAGCGGCCCTGGAAGGTTATCGTTTTGCCGGCGAGGACGGCAATCTCGGCCCGTACGTATTCGGAAACTATGGTTGCTGCAGTAGTCATTGGGGATCCCTTGTCTAAGGGACCTAACATTAGCGCCCATGCAGTCCCAGCTCTAGGGAAAAGTGAGACAAATATTGCAAACCGGAAAATTCATCCGAAATGAATAAAATAAATGTTACAGCTCAAGCGTGACATTGCGTGACAAATCACTCTTCTTGACGGTGTATTCTTAACCTACCGTGCACCTCAATTTTATTGCAATCTTTTAATGGAGACGAATATGTCGATTATTCGAAATTTTCTTAAGGCGTTATTTCTATTTTTGCCATTTTCGATTATTTCGTCTGCCATAAGCCAAGATAATCTAAATGCTACTTCGAAAAAACCGAGGATTGCCAAAGCGAAAGTTGTAGCAATCTCTCCTGACAAGTTCACTCGCATTCCAATCACAGAAGAGCATCTGAACAGGCAGGGGTGTAAATTTGAAATATCCCAATCGAAAAAAATCGATGACTTGACTAATATTATCTCTGATACTATTCAACCCGACTCATCGAACTCCGCGGAACCGACAAATTTGCGTACCGCCATCTACCTTTACGGCACAGACGGCTCAACATACCGTTACCTTTTCAATGCTAGTAATACCAAGGGGATAATAACCGGAACTTTAATCGAAAACTCCACTTCATCACAGATTACTGCCAAAAGTGATCTTATCGACCAACTCAAGACGTTGGCAGGCCCCGACACTTTAGATCAAAGGTTTTCTGATACCTGCCTTAATTGAACGCCCGACGAAGGAATAATTATGCCAAGGTTTGACAGTGCAACTTCTAGCCCGACGAACATCAGCATCTTCAATCAGTCAATCGGATATTTACAAGGAAACTCATTGGCTCAGCCTGCCATCTCGGCTTTCATGATGTCCAATGAAGTAACCCTTGCATTCACGTTCAACGGAGATATGAGCTACGATCCGGACACCAAAACTATCTACTTTGACCCAACTTCCGCACTGTTGGTGATTCAGCCAGATGGAACAATTGGCGCGCAGTCTGCAGCCCTCGGCCTGTTCCACGAGATCGCCCATTGGTACTTAAATCACGTGCGTGGAATGGACCGGTTCGTTGCTGAGAGCTTCGCCACTCAACTCGAAGCGGATGTAGCACGGCAAGCAGGTGAGCCCGTCAGGGAAAGCTATTACCATGTTAACAAGTTCTTATCGCTTGTGCAGGTAGATAACTCGACTGCGCACACCAAGGGAGGGTATTGGCAGAAAGTAGATAATGGCCAGATTGTCCAAGGCCCTCAGTTTGATCCGAACGTTAAAGTTATCGATACTGCGCCACAGCCACCAGATGGCGGCGGTGACAGCGGTGGCGGTGGCAGTGGTGGCGGTGGCGGTGGCGGCAGTGTTGGCGGCGGCGGCGGCGGCACTTGGGTCGGCAACCCTAGTCAGCCAGACCCAGACCAGCCGACAAACCCTGGCTTTACGACGCCATCACCGTCAGAGCATATTGAGATTGAGACTATCGGCATACCTGACCTCGCACCTATCTTCTAAATTAATCCCGCGATTAGAAAGAAAATTTTTCTGAGCGATTTAGCATTGCCGAACGATATAACCTTCTTCGATATCCTAAAGACTCAGGACTTGAGTGTGGACTAATTTCTTAGACTCGATATTTACACAAGTCATAACGGCTAGCGAGTACTAATGCTAGCCGTTATGGCTACCCGCCCTTGATGAACCGATAAAATTGCGACCGGCTGACGTTGTACTCTGACATGAGCTCCCGTCTATTGCGTCCATTGTACTTGGCTCTTATCTCTACCGCTCTAGTCTCAAGATCGACATTTTGCTTTTTGACGTAGACTTCTTGTCCGCCCCACTGGGATCGAATCACTTTTTCAACTAGGCGCTGCTTCTCAGGTGTAAAGACCCCCATCCCGAGCGTAGCACCAACCAGGCTAACAAGCGCGCCCACAATGTCGTGTTCATTCTGCATTAACTGAAACCCCTATTAGACCAATCATCTGACGCGAATCGATTGTCCGCGCTCCTGTTCTGTACCGGCGCCGACGGTGTTGCCGATGCTAGTGGCTTTCGTTGCTGTGCCAGCAGTGTCATCCTCACCGGCGTGGGGACCGCTGCAGCCGGCTGGCTGAAAAGGTCACCGATCGCTGGCTGGACTTCGGCCTCCAGCGCTTCCCACCACTTGGCCGGTTTCTTGGCCAGCTCGAAGTGGGTTTCGAGCCAGACCGCGTAGACCGTGCAGTCCCACGCTTCCACTCGCTTGCGCAACGCCGTCCAGCGCGATTCCTTTCCGCCGGCGGTAGCCCGCTCCACTCGTGCTTCGCCTGCCATCTGCGCAAAGTACTCATCCGTCGATTCCTTCGAAAAGTGCATGTAGCCGGGTCCCGGCTTCGTGATCTGCAGGCGGCCGTAGATCAGGTCCTTGGCCAGGTTTGTGCCGACCTGCCATAGGAACAGGCCGCGCTTCTTTGTCTTGCCGCGCCAGTCGATGTCGACCTTCGAGACGCCATCCTTGATGTGTTTCTCGCGGCCCGAGCGGCCCTTCACGGCAAACACCTTCCGGCCCAGCGCCGCCTGCGCGTGCACGAAGCTGTACACGGCCTGGGTGTGGTGGCCGCCGGTGTCGATCGCAGCCGCGTAGATGCGCAACAGCTGGCCGCCCACATGCGGGAACTCGGTCTCGAACAGGTACTCGGCGACGTCCTGCCAGACCTGGTCCTCGCTCGGGTTGCCGTAGAAGATGCGGTGGTCGATCTTCCATGTCTCGCAACCGCGGCCATAGCCGCGCACCGTGACCTCGATCCTGTTGTCCTGAGTGTCGCAGCCGGCCAGCAGCCGCACACACCCCATTGGGACCGTGGCGAGCTTGTAGGGCTCGGAGCGCTCCTTCAGCTGGTCGGCGTCGCTCTTCTCCTGCTCCAGCGCCCAGACCTCGCCCAGGGTCGTGTTGGTGAACGTCTTGAGCTTGGTGATGTCGCCGCCCTGCGCCGCCTCGTAGGCTTCCAGGAATTCCTCCACCAGCCGCGTCCAGGTCACCAGCGGGCTGTACGCGGTCCAGACGTGGAAGGCGATATGCTCGAGCGCAGCAATCTCCTCGCCGGCCGCGTTGCGGAACACGCCGGCGGCGTCCACCGTGATACTCCCGTCGTCGTTCTGCCAGCGGCCCTGGTCGGCCACGGCCAGGTACTGCGCCTGGGTGATCAGGCAGTGGCAGTGCGGGCACAGGTGCCGCACCGTTTCGGGATCCCCGTTCACCCACTTGAAGCCGTGCTGCTCGTCCTTTTTGCCCCAGGTAAGCGCGTGGAACTCACCACACTCCGGACACGGGATCGCGTACTTCAGCCGCACGTCCGCCGCCTGGTAGCGGTCGTCGATGAGCGAGAAGCCCTGCAGCTTCGGCGTCGAGCCGGTGATCATCTTCGGGAAGGTCGCGCCTTCCACGCGCTTGGCCGCCAGCACGTCAGGCGAGCCTTCCTTCTCGACGTCGCGGTCGAACGCATCCAGCTCGTCGAGCAGCGCGACGTCGACCGAGATCCGGCGGTACGCGCGCGCGGCCGTGCCGCCACGCGTGTGCAGCAAGCAGCCCAGGAACTTCTTCTGCGCGAGGGTGTTGTCCTTGTGCCTGGAGACGTGCGCCGGCATGGCCTTGCGCATGACCTTCACGTCGCGCAGCATTGTGTCGAGCTCGGTCTTGACGAACTCGTCGCTGTCGCCATCGGTCGGCTGCCAGAGTGCCTGGTTGCGCCGCTTGTGCTCGGCGAAGTAGCCGACGGCCGCCAGCAGCATCTTGGTGTAGCCGACCCGGGCCGACTTCTTGAAGTCGATCGCGCGGATGTCGTCGTTGCTGATGCACGCCAGGATGCCGCGCTGTAATGGCCACGGCCGCCAGGCCTGCTCGACGTACGACGATTCGGCCGACAGGTAGAAATGCTCCGCGGCCCACTCCTCGAGCGTCATCGGCGGCGGCACCCCGAACGTGCCCAGGCCGCGCGCCACGGTCCTGGACAGCTCGGGCGACTGCCAGTTCAGCACCTCGTGCATGCTGCTCATGGCGCCAGCTCCTCGCCCTCGGCGTCGGCCTCTTCTTCGTCTGGTTCGCGCAGATCCTCCAGCGACATGGCGGCAACCACGTTGCGCACGCGCGCGATCTCGCCCGCGATGTTCTTGATCTCGTCGCCCGACAAGCTGGGCACCCGGCGCTTCACGGCGCCAGGGATCGCCTCGAGGATGCCGGCGATGCGGCCGCCGGCCTTGGACAGCACTTCCTCGATCAGCGCGACGGGCGCCAGCTCGCCGCGCGTGACGGCGTTCTGCATCTCGATCTTTTCACGCTGCGCTTTCGCCAGGCCTGCGCGCTCGGTCGCCAGGTCCAGCTCGCCGTTGGCGGCGCGGCCGGCAGCCTGTTCGCGCAGGTGCGAGCAGTACGCCAGCAGCAGCTGCTCGGCGTCCATCCCCTTGTCGAGGATGCCCCTGCCGACCAGGTTGCCGATGGCCTGCTGGCTGACGCCGACGAGCGCACCGAATGCTGCCTGTGTCATCGGCATGGATAGGTCAATGGTGGACAATACAACCCCCTTAGGACGGGTCTGTGACTAGAGAAAACTCGGGGTTCGAATTACCCTTGAAGGGTTCCCTCGCGGGAGTACCTTGGAAATCGCAAAAGGTCAGCGCTGCGTCGCCCGCGCCTCGGCCAGCGCGCGTGAGAACTCGCCGGCGAAGTGCTGTTCAATCGTCGACGTGGCCACGTAGCCGAAGTCGAACGTTTTCTGGTACACGACATTGCGCACGAAGATCATCACCGCCCTGATTGCCGTGCCTCGTGCGAAGTGGACACGCTGGTAAACGCCAAGCGGGAGGCGATCACCAGGACGTCCGACGAAGTAGGAAACGCCCTGGCGCGTCCTGCTGCCGCGCTGCAGTGCCTCCCGCCGCTTGTCGCTCATGTTCGCCTTGTACCCAGCTTCCGGGAACGCCCTGAGGTACGCGAGGATCTGTACGATCTGGCCACGGTTCATGTTGCCGTAGGCGTCCAGCTCTGCCCCCTCGCCAGGGACGACACGGTAGCCAGGCGGCAGGGCGCCGATCGATTCCAGCGCGCGCTCGAAGCGCTTCTGTCCGCGCGCGCCACCTTTGATCTGCGCCTCAAGGTACTTCGCTGCGGGTGTGCTGCTCTTGCTTGCGAAGTCCTTGAGCTTGACCTCGGCAGTCAGGTTGGATGCTGTCGCTGGCCGCACGAAAAGGCCCGACATCGTGAACGGCGTGGGCCGGTCGAAGCTGTCCCGCATTTCATGCTGCTCTGCGGCCTCGACTCTCTTGGCCGTGCGGGTCAGGGCTACACGTGTAGCGAACTTCACCTGCTTTTCCTCGACGAGCATGCCCGTAGTGAGCTGAGAAATCGCGTTACGAACATTAACCGTCATAAGAAGCCTGAAGAGTGCAGACGTTTGCAAAAACAGAGCGCAGGAGAACTAATACGCTATAGTTTCATTTCAACAACCTTAGGAGGTTTTATGGAAATGAACGATGCACGGACCGAAGCTGAGAATCTTCTTCACAAAATCTTGACGACTCAACCCAACTTGCTCGTGTCAGAACATGGACACGGCAGAACAAGCGGTAGATTGATCGCGAATTTCTGCTCCGAATTCATCGAGAACTACTCGACGTATTTAACTACTCGCGAACAGTCTGGCCGTTAAGGAGCAGGATTGCTTTACTAAGCTCCTCGGCAGCCGCAGCTGGAGAAATACCCAGAGCGTTGTTTGCAACTAACGAACAGAGGGCTTCTGTTGCCCTCTCGTTCTGCCATACAGTCAATTTATTGCCCGGAAAGTGCACATCTAGCTTCATCGGGTGCTCCTCATTAAATAAAGTCCAGCCGCGAGGCCATCCACAACTGGTGTCGATTCGGCGTCCAGCTTTCTCTTGAGCATTGGAACCTAAGCCACTACCATGGGTTCCTGTTAGTCCGACAACGACAAACTTGCTGAAAACAAAAAAGCCCGCGACCTTTCGGGGGCGGGCTTTGCTCGTGTGTTAGACGCAATATCGACATCTAGCACGCGTATCCTAATGGAAATATCGTCTCGTGGCAATATTCCTTTGCATTGCCCTGGACAGCGTGCGCTCGGCTTCCTCCAAAGCGTGCTCGTAGGAGTGCTCGGGGAATCGCCACACCGTCGCGATTCCGAACGCCTTGCGCACCGCCCACCACTGGACCCGCGGCAGGTTGTCGATCATGATCTCGACCGCCGAGCCGCATGCCATGAATTCCTTCACGTCCTGTGGGTTCGCCCACCCATTCGACTGCTGCTGATCAGCCAGGGTCATCCATCGCGCCCAAGTCTTCATCACCTTCCGAAACGGGCTGTCCCGCTCGAGATCCGCGCCGCCTACGCCGTGGCCGGCTAATACCATCTCACCCGCCCCCTCCGAAGCCGCGGCCACTTCGATCCATTCGTTCGCCTCATGTTGCATCTGCACCCCTTCCATGTCCTGCCCCTTTGCTGTTCTCACATTCATCGTCACTGCCCTGCCCGATCCTTGCCGGGTTACTCCCTGCCTGTCCTTCAACATCGGCCTGCCCAATATCCGAACTGCCCGTATCCACTGGTCGACCTGCTTTCGATTCGTCCAACCGCTGAAGGGTTGGCGAAAAGGTTGGACGGCTGGAACCCGCATGGTTGCTGTGTTTGCCAACCTCCTAACCTACCTAACCTCTTTCTAAGTTTTGCCAAAAGGGGCAAGAGCCGCATCGACCCGTCGCGCACGTATACGCGGGTGTGCGCGGGGGCGCGTGTCGGTTGGCGAGGTTGGGAGGTTGGGAAACCCACTATCCATGCGGGTTTCAGCCGTCTAACCTCAAAAAAGCGAGGTTGGACGGTTGTCCGTCCTTGGCCGAGAATCGCTACCTTGATCAGCGACGACAGCACCTTTTCCGCCTGCGCACGATGCGCCCGCGATCCCTGGTGAGTCGCCGTCATGACTACGGCTGCGTGTTTAACCTGGCAGGCCATTTCCCACCTCGGCCCCTGCCGGAGCTGCCTTCGGCCGCTCGTAAAAATACTCGCGTGCGCCTTCCGTACTCCGCTCCTTGCTCCATCCCAGCTTGCGCATGATCGCGCCGATACGCATCGTCTCTGCCCGCGCTGGCCCCATCTTCGACAGCTCGAAGTGCAGCGCCCTGGTCAGCAGCTCGCGCGCGGTGATGCGCATGACCTTGCCAACCATCGTCGGCTTGCCTTCGGTGTCCATCCCTTCCAGATATTCGTACACGCGTCCATGCCATGGATCCGGGATCTCGCGGCTTTCCTGCATCGGACTGATCAGGCGCTGCTGCTGCTCGTATGTCGGCCACCACTGGACGCCGGTATTCATCAGCGCGATCGCTTCGCCGAACAGCTGGTCGCGATCCGCGATCAGCGCTTCAATGTCCAGGCGCCCCGTCTCGACCGGCCAGAAGCGCCGGTTCCCGGTTGAGTCCTTGAAATAGGCGTCTTCATTCGTCGTCGCGGCGAAAGCGCATCGGCGCGGCATGTTCTTCATGCGGCGGCCGTATGGCTCGCGGAAGCGGTCGACGGTGCTGGACATGAAGGCCTTGATGGCCGTGACCTCGGAGCGGTTGAACTGCTCGAGCTCGGCGACCTCATACAGCAGCACGCCCTGGATCGACAGGTAGCCGTCCTTCTCCCCCATCCGGAAAGGCGTGTCGGCGAACCAGTCGCCGCCCAGCACCTTGAGCGCAGTCGACTTGCCGCGGCCCTGACCACCTTCGAATACTGGCGCGTGGTCGTTCTTCACGCCCGGCCGGTAGCCCCGGACAACGATCCCGATGAAGAACATCGTGGCGACCAGGCGCAGGTACTCCGAGTCGGCTGCACCCCAGTACCTGGTGAACGCCGTTGCAACTCGCGCCTGGCCATCCCACATGGAAGCGCAGCGGTCGAAGTAATCCACCACCGGATTGAACGAGTGCTCCCGGGCGGCCTGGGCGACACCGCGCTCGATGTCACCGATCGACGCCAGGACGAGACTGTGATGTTCGGCCATGTACATGCCCAGGCGGAAATCGTCGGACTCGGTCCACTCGCCTGTCTCGCTTGGCCACGGCGTCGGGCGGCGCTTCATTTGCAGGCCGGAGAACATGTCCAGGCCAACCAGGCCAATCAGGCGCGGGTCGTTCTCCATCACCATGTAGACGTTCTCACGGCACCCCTTCACGCCGCCGTTCGCCGTCTGGATCAGCATCTGGCGAAGCTGCTTCTTCGACACGCCCGCGCCAGCCGGCAAAGGGGTGGAAGTGCCTGCCGGCGCCGCGTCCAGCTGCTCGGCTACCCATGCTGGCACATCGTCAGCAGACGGCTCCTGCACCAGCTCGTCGTCATCCTCGGCCGCCTGATCGACGCGCAGCCTAGTGAGCCAGGCGACGACCTGCTCCTCGGTGGCGCCGCCATCGATCAGGTCGGCAATGTCCCACCCATCGGCCACATCGCCAGGTGCAGGAATATCGATGAAGAACACGCTGCAGTCCTGCGCCTGCAGGATCGCCGCGACCTGGACCATGGCGACCATGCCCGGCTGCTCACATTCAGGCATGATCTGGCCGGCGTATTCGTGGCCTTCCTTGTAGACCTTTGCGTCGGCGTCAGCCCACAAGATCACGTTGCGGCTGCGGATCGCGGACCAATCAGATTTTTTGACAGCCTTGCCGCCGCCGGACCACGTCAGCACCTCGAAGTTCTCATGCACCGCAGGAAGTCCAACAGCCTTATCGACGCACTTCTCGCCTTCGAGGACCAGCACCGGCAGTTCGGGCCGGTGTGGCCCACGAAGGTAGAGCGGCCTCGGCTCAGGGAAGGCCATCCAACGCCACTCCTTTCGTCCGGAGTCCGCGTTGCGCGCATAAACGCAGGGCAGCACTTCCTTGCCCCCGTCAGAACGCAGGAACCGGTAGATCACGCCGAGCAGTTGGCCGTCGACGTCGTGGTATTCCCAAGATGCTTCGGGTCGGCCACGGACCACGTGGGCTTTCGGTGGCGATCCAGCGTCCTGGGGGACCGGCAACATCGGCTCCCATGGCGTCCGTGATTTTTTCTCGGCAGGTGCTTCTACCCCTTTGCCGGCTTGCGCAGGCGTGCGAATAGGTGACTGTTTCGGCTTCAAGACGATCGGTGCGCTTCCGTTACCACTCGGTTTATCGCGCGGGGTCAGCGGAATGCCAAGGCGCTCGGCCAGGGCCGCGCAGGCGCGGCCGGGAGAGAGGCTGTTGACGAAGGCGTAGAGCGAGATCAGATCGCCGCCGGCTTCGCCGTCGGAGAAGTCAGACCAAACCCCGGCCTTGTCGCCGGTGAGACGAATGCGCAGCGACTGGCCAGCCTCACCGTCGCGCGATCCAATGCAGAATTCGTGGCCTTCCCGCACGCCGTTCGGGAACCATTCGGCGAGAAGTGTTTCAATTTGGTTGAGCGCTGCGCGCCCAACAGCAATAAAATCTTGGCCGGTCACGCAGTCGCCTTCTCTACGTGATCGACGAGTTCATTTGCCATACGCGAGGGGATGTCGCGATATGCGAGCGAACCTGGCCGCATCGACACCAGGCGTGGGCGATTCTTGAGGGACAGCGGCCGCATCGGCGGCGCGTAGCGGCCGGGCGTCACTACCGCGGCCTCGGCTGCTGGCGCCGGCTCTGGCTCTACAAGCTGGCGGCCCCAGACCGTCAGCAGTACCGTCTCGTTACTCCTGACCACCAGGCCCTGGCGCTCCAGCAGTCCGATGACGGCCACGTCGAACTCCGCGCGCGTACGCGGATAATCTATCGCGCCCAGCAGCGCTAATGGCGTCGACGTGCCGCCGCACCGCGCCAGATGCAGCAGGACCGAATGAGCGCGGCTACCCGCGCGCGGCATGCGATGCAGCGTCATTCCGGCTCCTTGCCGCCCTGGGGCGCGTAGATGCGCAAGGTCAGCGCGAGGAGTTCGGCAACGACCTTGTGCAGCTCGGCGGCGTCGTGCTCGAGAATGGCCTGCTCCCGGCGGTCGATCAGATCGTCCGCCGTCGCCGCGGTAAAGTCCTTGGAGAACTCGCCCAGCCGGGCGTAGAGCGTCTGGAACTTGGACATCAGCAGCTCGTTGCCTTCGTCCAGATCGGCGGGCAGCTTGAGGAAGGTGCCGCCGCTTGCCGTAGCGATCGCTTCAGCGAAGTGCGTGGTCTGTGAGAACGCCTGCACCTGCAGTGCGGTCTCGACTGTGATGCCTTGCCCCTTGCGCTCGTACACCCTGTTCTCCAATGCGTCGCGGCTCATTCCGAGCGCGGCGGACAAAGCATCCCAGCCGCCCGGGAAGGCTTTAATCATCGAGAGATAAGATTGCCTGATATTCACAACTCCCCCTTTTTCCGGTGGTTGTCGCCGTCGTGACGCCAACATATTCTTGCCAAATGAAAATAGATTCTATGAAAAAATTTCCTGATGGAAATATTCCGAACGTGACTATCCAGCGCCTCGTAGCTCCTCGATGCGGCTGAGCGGCTAGATCAAGATAGATGATCGGCGTGCAGGATGTCGTCTTTGCGCCGCTTGAGACCCGTATCGTCAGTGAGTGTTTGCGCAGCCCTAGCCAGGGCGTGCTGGAGGAACAGATCCGGATGATCAACCTTCACCTGCGCAGGAATCCCGCGCACGGTCCAGTTCTGGACGCGCTGGATCGAATAGCCCAGCAGTTGAGCTACCTTCGTGGCCCCACCCAACTGCGCAATCACTTCCTTATCGTCTGACATAAGCCCGCCAAAATCGTTGTGGTCAGGCGCCATTAAACACCATGTTTAATAGTCTCGTCAACACCATGTTTAACACAATCTGTTTAGTTCCCCGGATAATCGTCTGATGCACAAACAGATGGAGAGGCTGTATCAGGCAGCCAAAGAACTAAGAGGAATCGAGGGCCAAACCGAGGTCGCGAATGCGCTCGCACAATCACCTCAGACGGTGTACAACTGGGAAAATCGCGGCATCTCGAAGCTCGGCGCACTTAAGGCGCAGACCGCGTTTGGATGCTCCGCTACCTGGCTACTGACAGGCGAAGGCGACATGCAGATCAATACCCGCCCGACTCCTGAGCCTGGGGCGTCGGCCGAGTCCATCACGCCGTCGCCGTTTTCGCGGGTACGCATCGGCGAAGAGCCCGATACGATCCCTGTCAGGCGAGTGAGGATCAAGCTGCGGGCGGGGGCGACTGGTTTTGAGACAGTCGTGGAGCCTGACGATGGCGGCGTCTATCAAATGCCACGTGAGGCGATCGACACGCTGGGTCTTGTTCCACACTGGCTGTTAGCGACGCCTGTCAAAGGCCCCAGCATGCAACCAATGCTGTTTGACGGCGATCTTGTCGTTATCGACACGCAGGACATCAAACCAGTGAGCAAAGAGCTCTATGCGGTGAACTTCAACGGAGAGTCACTGATCAAGCAGTTGGTCCTTCGGAATAACGAGTGGTACCTCTATTCGATGAATCCAGACTTTGGCCCAGTGAACGTGCGCAGCGGCCAATGTGACATCGTCGGACGAGTGGTCTACCAACCAGGGCGCGCCCTAAAAGGGCGCCTCTAGGCATGCGCATCAACACCGCGGTCGTTGAAATTCTAGGGGTTCGGCTTGCACTGGCCTTCCCTGACCCGGACGAAGTAGGCCCAGGCGCTGGCGACACTCTCATCAGGAAGCTGCAGCCGTTCTTCCCTACCATGGGCATCATGCTGGTGACCCTGGAGTATGGCGATGAACGTTCGTATGCGACATTCCAAAGCGCCCCCTTCCTGGAAGCGCTGAACCTGGACGACATCTTCCTCAAGGAGATCGACCTAGCCCAACCGCTACCAGACGACAGCGACCCGCCGTTCTGACCTCCAAATCCTCAGCCCCGCCCAGCGGGGCATTTTTTTGCCCTCAGGTGTTGCGACAAAAACACGGCGTGTGAAATCCATCCTGGATTAAACAGTTTGTTTGACTCGGAATTAAACATGATGTTTAATACGGTCAAACGTTCTATCGATCAAGGATCACATGACCCCGTTCCGCGTCACCGTCTCTACTGAGTCTGGCCGAGTCAGCTACATCGCCATCTCGACGTCCAGCAGCCAGGCAGCGATCGATGCCTTCGACCTGTTCGCGCTCCCCTGCTCCATCACTGTGGTGCGCGCATGAGTGCCGTTCTTGCGCCTCCACGTGTCCCGCTGGGTACTGGAGAACTTCACCAGGCACTGACGACGATGCGCGACCGAGAAGCGTTGAGCCAGTTCTGCAGTGCACACGTCTGCACTCCGGCTGACGTGTCCGAGGACGGTACGCATTTGCACCTGCCCAGCGTCCTGCAACTCATGCGCAGCCGGGGCTATGAAGTGTCCGCTCCGATCAAACCGCAGCATCAGCCGAAAGCACGGCAAGGCCTCACCGCGTGGGTCGTGCACATCCGTATTGGACGCGTCGAATTCGACCTCGGGTTCTACACCCCATCCCACTAACTTCAACCAGGACAGACATGACCCCTAGCACCCTGACCCTTCTTCCTGCTCCTCAGATACCGGCGGAAACCGATGCGCCCGGCGCCGTCGAGCTGGTGACGAATGCCGGCGAGTTTGGCTACTTCAACCTGGTCGACATCCGGATCTCGAAAACCAATCGGAAGCGATTCAGCCAGGCGAAGCTCGACGAGCTGGCCGCGAGTGTGAAAGCCAAGGGCGTGGCGCAGCCCATCCTGCTCCGGCCGGTCGAGCCGACTGCGGATGAACCGCAAAAATACGAGATCGTCGCCGGCGAGCGCCGCTTCCGCGCCTCGATCATCGCCGGATTGCCAACGATCCCGGCGATGCTTCGCACGCTGACCGACGTCGAAGCCCTGGAGCTGCAGATCCTCGAGAACCTGCAGCGGGACGATCCACACCCGCTAGAAGAGGCCGAAGGCTACGAGCGACTCATGCTTGAGCGGAACTATGACGTCGACCAGCTGGCCGACAAGCTGAGCAAGAGCCGTTCTTATGTCTACGGCCGCCTCAAGTTGTGTGCGCTGACCACAAGCGTGCGCGAACAGTTCCTCGAGGACAAATTCAGCGCGGCGACTGCCCTGCTGATCGCGCGCATTCCCAATCCAGCCCTGCAGGTGCGGGCAGCGAAGGAAGTCTGCGAGACCGATTACTGGGGCGAGCCGAGGTCCTACCGCGCGCAACGGGACTTGCTGCGCCAGCGCTTCATGCTTGATCTGAAAAGCGCTGTGTTTGCGATCAAGGATGCAGCACTCCTGGCGGACGTCGGTACGTGCGTCGAATGCCCGAAGCGTAGCGGCAATCAGCAGGAGGCCTTCGAGGGAGAGAAACACGAGAATCTCTGCACTGATCCAGACTGCTTCGCCGAGAAGACTGCCGCGCACTCAAAGAAGGCAAAGCAGAAGGCTGAGGACCGCGGCCATTCGGTCATCAGCGGCGCCGAAGCCAAGAAGATCATGCCGAACTCCTACGGCAATCTCAAGGGCGGCTACGCCGATGTCGACCGCGAATTTTATGTATCGGGGAGTGGGTCGACGAGCTACCGCAAAATACTCGGCAAGCTAACCCCGAAAGGCGTCTTGCTGGAAAGCCCGTTTGAGCCAGGCAAGCTGATCACCATTGCCAAGATCGACGAGCTAGAGGACTTGGTCACGACGGTTGCTGGCAGCGGCAAGACTGAGGCTTCCGCATCCGCTAAGCAGAAGGCCCAGGAGAAACAGCAAGAGCAAGCGGCCGCGGTGGAGAAGCGGTTCCGCCGCGAGCTATTCGTGGCCATCCGAGACGCCAGTCGGGTCGAATCCACGCCGATTAACGAGCAGGAGGTAGCGGCGCTCTTGTTCCGCAACTCCCCAGGGTCTGAGGAAAACTTCATCAGGAAGCTCTACGGCTGGACCGGACCTGAGTTCGAGTCGGGCACTTGGGACGGAAAGTACATCCACAGCTCAACACGGATTGGTGATGCGATTCGTGCGTTGAGTGCGGATGACGCCCGCCAGCTGATCCGCGACATGACGCTCATCCGCGAACTAGAGGTCAGCACCTACTCGTTCAACAAGGCAGACCAGCCGGAACTCATGCTCGCTGCAGCCGTGAATCTCGGGATCGATGTCAATACGATGAAGAAAGCAATTGTCGGCGAGGCTAAAAAGCTGGCGGCCGAGAAGGCAGCCAAGAAGGCGAAGGCGGCAGACAAGGCGATGAAGAAGGGACCAGCGCAAGCCCTTCTGCCCGAAGTCGAACAGCCGGCTGAGACTGCACCGGCGGCCGTCGTCGATGCACCCATCGGCGCCGCTTCGGCTGATGTCCGCTACCGGCACCCCAACTCAATGATGACCTGGACCGGCCGCGGCCGCGCGCCGAAATGGGTCCAGGAATGGATCGAAAGCGGCAACACGCTCGATGGCGTGCAGGTCCACGCTACACCTGCAGCAACTAATCAGGCTTCCGCGCAGGTGATGCAATGACGCTGAGCGAACAAAGCATCAGCGCGATCGCCAGGGCGCTGCTCAATGAACGCAAGGCGCTCGACGAAAGCCTCTTGTTTTGGAGCACGCCGGGCCGCATCCGCCGATATCCGCATTCGGGTGCGGCGATCAGTCATGAGCTGCATGAGAACGCGAGCGCTTTGGCGGAGCTGGCCGACGTGCTCGCACCCTGGTTGAAGCAGCGACCGGACTGGCCAGCGATCGCGAACAGCATCCCACCAACACTAACGACGGAGAACGCATGAAGCCCATTTTCGACACCCAAGCTTTCGCTAAGGCCGTTGCAAACTTCAAGGCGGCCGCCACTAGGGAACTGCTGCCGCACTTTGCCGCTACCAATGCCTACATCGCCAAGCTCAATGTTGCGCTGACCGCACCGGCCTCGACGCCGATCGATGCACGACCGGCCCATTGCGGGAACATCATGACGCTTCTCGCCCACCTCTGCGACATGGACGACGAACTGCGCCTGTGGGTCCTTCGCTGGCTGGCATTCCCGCTGCGAAACCCGGGCGCCAGGATGTCCACCGCCCTGGTCTTCAACGGCAGCGAAGACTCGGGCAAATCGCTGTTCATGAATTTCGTCGTCGCCGAGATATACGGCGATAGTGCCGCCAAGATCCGGCCACGTGACTTACACCGCACGTTCAACGGATGGATCGAAGGTAGGAGCCTTGCGGTGGCCCACGGATGGATCGAAGATGCGAACCTCGCGGTGGTCGACGGTGACTTTGCCCGATCGCACATCGCAAAGATGAAGGCCGCGATGACGGCCCAATCGTTCGTCGTCGAGCGCAAGGGAGAAGCTTCGCGCGTGGTATCGAACCGGTTGAACTTCATCTACGTCACCAGCAGCCCTGACTTCCTGCCGGCCGACGTCGGCAACCGCCAGTTCATGGTCATCGAAGTACCTCCCCGGCAGCAGCGCGCCTTCTACCAGGCTGTCGTGCATGAGATTGCCGAGGGCGGCGTCGACGCTTTTCGAGACTATCTGATGCACGGGCTCGACATGGGCGCATTCAACGAGCACACCCCACCACCAACTTATACATTTGTCGACGACAGGAGGACCGCATGAGCCTGCTTGCGAGCGACTACGTAGGCCCGGTGGCCGGCGGCAGCGTGGTGTATGTGATCGTCGGCGATCGCGCGAAGTTCGATCAGATCGCCCGGCCAGTGACTGAACACCCTGCAGGCCCTGCCGGCAGGGTTTGGACGAAGGCCATCGGAGACTCCGCGTGCAGCGAAGACGGTCTAGTCATTTTCCAGCACTGGCCTGACAGCTCGATCAGCCAGGGGGAGAAAACATGACTGGCCCTGTACCCGGCGCCCAAGACGAGCCGAATGACCCGACCGCCTACAAGCATCACCTGCTATTGCTCAAGTCCATGCACTGCGCTCGCCCGGTGGTGCATGAAGGGCTGAAGCAGTTCATCAGCTGCTTGACGGCCAACCGCGACGGCGGACGCATCTCGATGACCGTCTACCTGGCCGGTAAGGTCGGAGGCTTCGACAGCTCCGAAATGCAGATCATGGAGGGATAGCTAATGTCCATCGCGATTTTCACGACATTGCTGCAACCGCTGCAGGCGGGCCTCAACAGGATCACCCAAGCCTTGCCGCAAGACACCTGCACCCACGACTGCAGCCAGGGCCGTCGCTGCACGTGCTCCCATCGATGCGAACCGCGCTGCGCGGCCGGCGGCGAGCGAGCTGGCCAGCCGCACAAGGGCACCTGCCCATTCAAGAATTTTGCTTAATCAAGTTACCGAGCGCTCACATGCAAACCGAATTCATGCTCCTGTCGATCTACAACAAGCCACGCCTGACCCTCAAGGAGGTCTGCCAGGCGATCGGCATGTCGTTGAAGACCGCGTACAACCACCGGTCGGCCCAGACCTTCCCTATCCCGATGTCGGGCGACCCGCTGCACGCCGACATCCGCGATGTAGCGGCATACGTCGACGAACTCCGCGAGGCTGGAAAGAAGCCCGCTGCAAATACGTGAGTTCTCACGGTAATTCCTGAGCGAGATAAACATGGAACGGACCAACGACGAAGACACGCAGCCGGCAAACTCACCAAAGCGTGGTCGACCTCCGACCGGCAAGGCAATGAGTGCGGCCGATCGGCAGGCTCGCCGCGTGGCCAAGCTTGAGGCTGAGGGCAAAGCCCTACTGCCGCGCATTGCGGTTTCACGCGAAGTCCAACAGGCCCTGTACAAGTTCATCCAGTTCAAGGACATGACGCTCGGGGATGCGCTAGAACGGATCCTGCACGACCGCCTCATCCGCAAACGCTAAGCCACACGGACCAACGCTTCACCGCAAATGAAAAAGCCATCCGCAGGTGGCTTTCAGCAGCAGCCGTAGAACGGCCCCCATCCCTTACGCAGCAGCGCGCTCGCGCTCCTCGGTCATCTCGTTCAGCTTCGAACGGAACGCCAACGGATCCGAAATATTCGGGATCGGGGCCTGCGGGCCACCAGCGCCCGACACAACGATGCTACCGAAGTTCAGCATACGTCCGACGATCGACTGGTCGACCTGCACGCTCTCCACCTTGCTGTTCTTCAGTTCGACAGTCTTGCGACTGATCAGGCCGAATTTGGCAACGACCCTCTTATTGGTGATGACCAGCTCGGTAGTCAGGACATTAATCACAGCGACCGCGATAAAGACTAGGCCCAGGCCCATGAGGCCGATGGTGAGCAGCCCGAGAAGGAACAGGAACCATTGCGATACCCAAGACACCTGCGCCTCATAGACGACCTTCTCATCGACGGCCAGATTGCGATTGACATACGATCCCATTTCAACATCCCTAATAGTTGCAATAGAGAAATAATACTCTAATATCCTAGAGGGACTACCCGTGAAGAGATCGTTCATGCACTGAGCATAGCGCCCTTACAACAGCTTAACGAATTGACGAGTTGGAGACGCGCGGTCAGGTCCGCTTTCGACCCAAAGCGGCCCTTAGGAAAGTGTCTTCGCTCGGTCAAGCCACATGGCGCATTTCTCCCGTAGCCTTGGAAACTGTAAAGCGATCCTGTGCAATTGCTTCTCCAATTCCACCTTCGTTGAACACGGAAAGACCTCGTTCATGGACAAGACTATCTCGACCTTATGTTCATCCGTTGATTGCAACCACTCGTCTCTAACAGCACAAATAGCTTGCCCATTGTCAGCGAAACACCAGATTAACCTGTCAAAAACTTCCGCTAACGCCTCCGCAGGCAAATTTTCGACTCTGTTGGCAAAACAATACTCCATGAATGAACGTGTGTCTGTCATAGGTGAGTCTCAACGATGGGGATATGAGTAGACGTCCGCTCCTGGCCGAAAGCAGACGGTCGAGATGGGTCAGTGTATGGCACTACTCACGTCCAAACAAGCAAGTGACTTTATTAGGCGCTCGATACTTCCCGCTGTTCGGCGTTTGGCTAGCCAGCGCTTGAGTTGCACCTAAAGCGACCCCAAGCATTTTCCCACTACTCCAGAATTACTCCAAACTCAACACACGCACTATGGGGAATTGAATTCCTCGGTCCAGTCCATCATGGGGGCGACCGACAGGCAGCGCGATGGCTGGACAGGGACTGGGGCGATGCCTGGAATAGTCGAGGTGGTGCTCATGCTGAGAGGGGCGGTCGCCAGTAAGAGGGCGACGGATACTGTCGACAACCCGCAATGATTAGCCAATGCTATCCGGACCGCACGCTTGGTGCGGAACAGTTTTGCAAACGCATTACTCAGGCACCGGCCGCTGGAGTGCAGCCGGCCTGAGCGCCAACGCCTAACTGACTGCCCGGTAAGTCCAGGCAACATGGATAGTTGAGCTTGTGTCCGAATGTCAGACCTGACACCGGTCCTATTCGGCCGAAAGCGACTGTGCCACATTCTCCACTCTATCTTTTACATTCGGTAACTTCCCGAAAGATATGCGACGTTATAGCAGTTGCCGCGATTTCAGGGTCAATAGTCGAGCGACCATCACAGCATCCGCCCAGTTCCGCTTGCTACGATTAAATTCCGCATTGATGCTAAGCGACCTGAAGGTTCTTACCGTTCTGCTCACTAAGCAGGCTTCAGTTCACTAACTTAAAAATACCAACATGCTCAAAAGAAAAACCACCCGAAGGTGGCTTCTGACAATGACCTCAGTCAAACGCCTCAAGCTGCAGTTCGCTCGCGCTCTTCAGTGATCTCGTTCAATTTTGAGCGAAATCCTAGCGGTGCGGCGATATCGGGAATTGGTGCTTGAGGGCCGCCTGCATCTGAAACCACGATGCTCCCGAAATTTGATTGGACAGGGGCGACGGCAGTCCCCGGAATGGTCGAGGTGAGGCTCATGCTGGAAAGGTCTTGTCGGCGCCCGCGCGGGCGACGAATACTGTCGGGAACCAGTAGTGATAAGCTAAACCCTGGCTGCGCCGCATCCGCGATGGCGGCAATGTTGGCGATGGAGCACAGTATACTTGAGCACCACCTTCATTCATGCCGGGAATAGAATAGCAATCGACCTCCTTAGCAGCATGCGGTCTTTCGTGCGCGTCTACGAAACGCGTTCATTCAGCGCGGCCGCCAAGGATTTGAACCTGGGCCAGCCCTCGGTCTCCAAGTCGATGGCGCAGCTCGAGCAGAAGCTGGGCGTACAACTTTTTCTGCGCTCCACCCGCGGCCTCGCGCCGACCGACGCCGGACAGAAATTCTACGAGCACGCGCTCCGTACGCTGGACGAAGCCGACCTGGCGATGAAGGCGGTCAAGGACGCGAATGCGCCCCTGACGGGAAGACTGCGTGTGAGCGGCACCATCACGTTCATGCGCCAGCACATCATCCCGAAGCTGCCCGACTTCATGGCTCTGCACCCTCACCTCTCCATCGATTTACTTCTCGACGATGGCAACGTCGGTCTCGTGGAGGAAGGTGCGGAAGTCGCTCTCCGAATGGGAAAACTGGCCAGCTCCAGCCTCACGGCGCGCAAGATAGGCCAGTGTCGCCGCATCGTCGTTGCGACACCGGGCTATCTGAAGCAATATGACATTCCCGTTCAGCCGGGCGACCTCGTCGGGCACGCTGCCATCGTCCTGTCCCGCGGCGAAGGCGGTGAGCATATCGCCTTCGACAAGGACGGCATCGCGACTGAGGTGGTGCTCCAACCCAGGCTGCGCATCAGCGCACTGGAGGGAATCCGGGCGGCGCTGCTGGCCGGCCTGGGCGTGGCGGTTGCCAGCGAATGGATACTCGAAGACGAACTGGATAGCGGCCAGATCGTCGAAGTCCTGGCCGACTGGCGCATGCCGGACCTCGACCTCTGGGCGGTATTGCCTGGCGGAGCGCGCCACGCCAGTCCCCAGGCGCGCGCCTTCATCGCGTTTGTCGAGGAGCAGCTGGCGGCAACGCGGTATGGGGTTCGTTAGGCTACCGCCTCGTTCCGACCGATCTCAGAACGTGACACCGTTGGCGCTCAGGAAGGTATCCATTCGATCGTCGAGATCCCGCCTGGTATCTGCCCACGCAGGCACCGTCTCCAGGAGACGTTCTTGCCACGCCCAGAGGTTCGGGAACTCGACAAACGGCGCCTTGGTCCGGAACACCTGGGAGAACGGCGCCGCGATATCGATATCCGCCAGCGTCAGTTCGTCGCCGACGATAAACCGGCGGCTTGCGAGATGCGCGTCGAGCACCGAAGCTGCCGCCCGCATATTCTTGAGCAGGAGATTGACGATGGAGGGGTCCTCGGCCTGCCCCATCACGCGGCCGGCCACACGCTCGTTGAACAGCAGCGTCGCGAAGACGCGCCACTGCTCGCCGGACCAGAACATCCACTGCAAGACCTGGTAACGGTCATTCGCGCTCTTGCCCAACAGCGCAGAGCCGGCCTTCTCGGCAAGGTAGATATTGATCGCAGATGCTTCCCAAATGATGGTATCGCCGTCTTGCAGGACCGGCGTCAGCCCGTGTGGATTGAGCTTCAGGAACGCTGGCGTATGGCTTTCGCCCTTGAACAGATCGACGTTGATATGCTCGATGTCGACGCCCATGATTTTTGCAGCAGTCGCAACGCGGCGAAAACTGCCCGAACCCAGGTCGCCATGGATTTGAATGGTCATAGTATTCCTTGAATGTGGATGTAGAATTTTTGGAGAATTGGCAGACCACGATGCGTGGTGCAGTAAGAAAGATATGCGCTGGCCTGCCATGGCGGAAGAGCCAGGTAAGGCATCACACTTATTCGAATGGGGAATGGGCGGGGGGATGCGACCCAGACCCGTGGCCCAGGCAAGCTCTTAAGAACTGAGCGCGGGCTGCCGCATGTGCGCCCGTCCAGCCAACGTCAATTAACTCTTTTCCAGCCTGCGCAAAAACACGGACATTTCTTTTTCCGTCTGCTTATCACGATTTCTTTTTGCCGCTTCCATTCCACGCCGCCAGGCATCTCCAGCCCCGGAGAGATCGTTCAAGCCGAATCTTGCCTTTCCTAGCAGTTTCCACGCGGCAGAATAGTTTTCGTCGATCGCGAGGCAGGCTTCGAGATGTTGTCCCGCCTGCAAAAAATCATTGTTATCGATATAGAGTTTGCCGAGACCGAACCGCAACAGGGCACTATCGCGTCCATCAGCCAGCATCTTTTCAAGCACCTTTACATCAGCCATTCACATGTCCTTTTTCGAAACGAACAGGACCGATCGATGACGGTCAGCATGCTTGAAGACCCAACTTCGAAAGCATGCAGCCAGCCATAGCTCGGCTTCCTGTTCCTGATTTACGGACGTTATAAAGGCTCAAGCGCACTTGAGGTCAAGTAACACGCAGAAAGAGCATTCAGCCGATCATTGATCCAACACGCGGAACGTCAATGTGTAATTGTGCCCGTAGCTCGGCGCAGCAGCACCGACCGGAGCGGGCGCCCTGTGCCGGATCAGCGCGAGATAGATGCCCGCTTTCGCCAACGGCAAGACCGCTTTCCCCTGAGCGTCGGTCGAGATGTTCTGCACGGTGCTCTGGCTTGCCAGGTCCATCGGAGAACGATAAATGCTCACCTTCTGGTCCACCAGTGGTTTGCCGTCGAACTGCACGATGAATTCGAATTTTTCGTCGACAACCAGGTCGCTCGGATGGGTGATGGCGACGATTTCCAATCCCTTGCCCACCGGCGCCAGCGCTTTCACCGATGGCTTGTCGGCAGTGACGTAGGCCTCGGAAATCGACAGCGACTGATAATGGGCCAGCAACTTCGCATCGGCAGGCATGACCTGCTTCGGATCCCGTGCAGACTCGGTCTTGCCGTTGCGCTCCCAAGTGCGAAACACGGCGCCCAGCCGCGGTCCTGTGCTCAGGCGATACGTTCCCTTTTCGTCGGGAAGTCCTTGCTCCGCCACCGTCCGCTGCTTGAACTGATGGATGTCGCCGAAGGGAACGCGCTCGCCCTGCGGCGTGACGATCGAAAACGCCGTGTCGCCGAACGCAACGTCCGAAACGAAGAACTTTTCAGTGAACCCCGCCTCGACACCGATCGATCCCTTCGGCTGAACGTCGAAGTTATTCGGCAACAAAAAGGGCGTATGCGCGTGCGCTGCGCCGGCGACAAGCCACGCTGCCAGCAGCAGCGTGCGCAGTGATGAAGCGGGCATCATGGCTTCGCTCCGTCTGCCTGATCGACCTTGCCGTCGCCGTTCTTGTCGTTTTGCTTGAACGTCTTGTCGGCGATCGCGATGTCTTCTTCCACCGTCAATCGGCCGTCCTTGTCGGTGTCCAGGATCTTGAAGCGCACATGTGCCTGCTTGATCGAGCTGGCGTACCGTTCGTCCTGCGCCTTGCCGGCGTATTGCTGCTTCAGGCGTCCTTCGTACTCGGCCACGTATTCCTCTTCGCTAAGCCAGCCGTCGCGGTTGACGTCGGCCGCCACAAAGCGCTGCTTGCGTACCGTGTCGTATTCTTCCCGTGTTACGACTCCGTCGCGGTTGGCGTCGTAGCTACCCGTAAATGCCGCCAAACCGTGTCCGCCAGCGGGCGCCGTGGGTCCCTCTGCTGCTCCCGATGGAGCGGACGCGGTCATTGCGACCACCATGACGGTCATGGCAAGACGGAACCCGTGCGTGCCGGGCTGGATATTCTGCTTTTTCATGCGTGCCTCGTTTGTGTTGAATAAAATTAGAATGCCATGCGCAAGGACATGGCCACCGTGCGGCCCGGTTCGGTCAACAGCTCGATATCGCGCCGGTCCCGTGCTACAGAAGGCTGCAGATTGCGCGAGCTCGAGTAATCCCAGTAACGCTTGTCGCCGAGGTTGTAGAAACCGGCGTCGAGGCGCAGGTTCTTGTTGACCTGCCAGTAACTGACCAGATCGAAGGTGGCACGGCCTGGCACCCGGAACAGCGCCGTGGTGGAATCGGTCAACGCCGGTCCGGCGTTGGTGTAGGCATCCCGGTTGGTCGCCACGGCCTGCTTGCCAGCGACGAAAGTGCCGACAAGATTCAGTCCCCATGCTTTCAGTGGCGCGTCGTAACCGGCGCCGATGACCGCCTTGCGCGGCAACACGGAATCGAGTGGGACGTCCTTGTCGCCGGCGTAGTTCGATTTAGCGGTGCCGCGACTCACCCCCATGGCCCAGGTCGTATAAAAACCCTTGGCGTATGGACTCCATTGCCCGTGTTCGAGCCGGGTGCTGAGTTCAAAACCATAGATCTTGGCGTCGTCGCGATTTTCCGCTTGGTAGATGGTGCCGATGTGCGGGGGCACATTCGCGAACATGCTGGGGAACGCGGCGCGGGCGTAGCGCGTGTAGGCGATGAAATCCTTGTACTTCGTGTAGAACACCGACGTCTGCAATGCCATTCCCGGCGTCGGCCTGCCCTTGATGCCGATTTCGACGGCATCGCTGGTTTCCTCTTTCAGCGCGCGGTTGCCGACCAGCGCATACTGGTTGCCTGTGGCGTAATTGCTGGCAAGGTTCCAGGTGCCGAAGATCTCGCCGGCCGAGGGCGCACGTCCGCTGCGTTTGTATTGCGCATACGCCAGCACGTTCGGCATCATGGCGTAGCTCAGGCCGAGACTCGGACTCCAGATGGTATTGCTGGGGCTCCCGTACATCTTTTCCACGTCGGCTGGCGTCAGGATGCCCGTCGCAAAATTGCCCAGGTCACGCATCTTGATCCTGACATAGTCGCCACGCACGGCCGGCGTCAGCACCAGGCGACGCCCTCCCAGGTCGAAGTCGATGTCGTCCTGTAAGAACAATCCTGCCCGCACAGTCGTCGTGTCAGGCTGCGGCTTCATGTAGCCGGCGACATTCCACGGCCGCTCGACATCCTGTGTCGATGCATTGATGCCATAGCTGAGATGGTGCCGGTCCAGCCGCTTCGTGACCACGCTCGACACGCCCCAGGTCGCCGTCTCGTTCTCGGAAACATTACGCACACTGGCGTTGGTCGCCAATGTCGTCGTGTCCGTCGTGTCTTCTGTATCGGTGCTCTGGAAATACAGTCGCGAATCCGCCTCGTCGGCCCAGCTGTTGTTTGGCCTCCATTGGTGCGTCAACTGCAGCGTGTTGCGAGCGGTCTTGCTGTGCTGCTGAGAATTTTCGGTGATGAAGCTGCTGTTCGTATCCCAGCCATGGAACGATGTGTCGTTCCTGCGCCGGTACAAGTCGGCGGACAGCTCGAGTCGATTGGCGGCATCGATGCGCACTCCGCCCTTGAGCAGGAGGGCATCGGAATCCCAGTCGTTGGGCATGCTGTCGACGATATCGCTATTGTTCCGGGTTGCGTGCCCGTCGCGGCGCGAGTAACTGACCAGGCCATCCAGGTTGCCGCTTCGGCCTGCCGCAGTCAGGCTCTCGTTCCAGGAGCGGTCGGCCGAGTCGTAGCCAACTTTGCCACCATAGTAATGAACCTTACTGCCGCGCAGATAGTCGTCGGCGGATTTGGTCTTGAAGCTCACCGCCCCGCCGATGCCGCCTGCCGACCGCTTGGCCGAGGTCGTGCCGAACAGGATGTCGGCCGAAGAAAACATTTCGGGATCGATGAAGTCGCGGCCGACACCGAAGGTATTGGCGCCCACGCGGCTGACATACGGACGGCTGGTGGCGTCAGGCATTTCAATGCCATCGATGTCCATCCCAACACGATTGCCCTCGATGCCGCGGATGTTATAGCCAGTGGATCCGGACCGGTCGAAGGTGCTGCGATTGCGCGTCGTGCCCGACGCAGTACCGGGAGCGGAAACCAGCGGCTGGTTGCGCACCACGTCTTTCAGATTGTTAGCTCGCTCGAGGTCGGCGCCACTGACCGTCGCGGTGGTCCCTGCGTCAGTCGATGCCTGCCCGATGATGTCGATCCGGGGCATCGTGTCCGCGACGCCGGAAGGCATATTGACATCCTCCTGGGCAAACGCGGGCGTCATGAGCAAGGCGGAGATCGCGCAAGCCAGAACGGCGCGTTCCGGAAGCGGCGTCGGACGATGGGCCCCAAGCGGGCCCCGCTCGGGGGTTGAACCCTGTACGGCATATCTATTCATGTCATCTCTCTCAGGCGAATAAGTAGCCAGCTACCTCCCCTCTTCTTGCAAGGCTTTCTAGCTGGAAAAACAATTATATGTTTAATGAGAATGATTGTCATTATCATTCGCATTATTATTCGCATTTGAGTTTTCTGCATCCCCTGGCTGGTTGCATCGAAAAACGCCATGCCCAGCCATACGAAGATTCGATTTCACTACCCGCCCCGCATGCCTCACCATGCCTGACTCGAAATAACACCGCCGCCCCCGGCGGCATGCCCCCTGGCATCTTGACTAACACCTGACATGAAAAACATCCTGATCGCCTGCCTCCTCGCAGGCCTGGGCCTGGCCAGCGCCAGCGCCGCCGAACCATCCCGGCAACAACAGCAGCTCGCTAAGCAGGCCCTCCCCGGCGTGCGCATGATCCCGATCCACACCCCCAAAGGCGATTTCAAGGTCTGGACCCGCCGCATGGGCGACAACCCGACCGTCAAGGTGCTGCTGCTCCACGGCGGTCCCGGGTCTACGCACGAATACTTCGAAACCTTCGACAACTATTTCCCTGGCGCGTCGATCGAGTACTACTACTACGACCAACTGGGGTCATGGTTCAGCGACCAGCCCGACGATCCGTCGCTGTACACCGTCGAGCGCTTTACTGACGAAGTGGAGCAGGTGCGCAAGGCGCTCGGCCTGGACAAGGACAATTTCTACCTGCTGGGGCATTCCTGGGGCGGCATCCTGGCGATCGAATATGCCCTTGCCCACCCGGGCAAGCTGAAAGGACTGGTGATCTCGAACATGATGGCCAGCGCGCCGGCCTATAACGCCTACGCGCAAAACGTGCTCGCGCCGCAGATCGACCCGGCCGTGCTGGCCGAGGTGCGCAAGCTCGAGGCCGAGGGCAGGACCGACGATCCGCGCTATATGGAACTCCTGATCCCGCATTTCTACGAACGCCACATCCTGCGCAGGCCGCTCGCGGAGTTGCCCGAACCGGTGCTGCGCAGCTTCGGGCATTTGAACCAGAAAATCTACAAGCCGATGCAGGGGCCGAGCGAGCTGGGCGTCTCGGGCCTGCTCGAGAACTGGGACCGCTTCGACGACCTCGAACGGATCGACGTGCCCACACTGGTAATCGGCGCGCGCTACGACACCATGGACCCGGCCCATATGAAAAAGATGGCGCAACGCCTGCCGCAGGGACAATTCCTGTACTGCAAGAACGGCAGCCACTCGACCATGTATGACGACGCCGGCTGCTACTTCGATGGCCTGCTCAAGTTCCTGCGCGGCGCGCCTGCACGCACAGCGGCCAAGCCGCGCTCCCTGCGCTCCTACTGAAGACTGCAGCGCGCGGACGCACATAAAAAGAACGGCGGCATTGCTGGAGCAAGCCGCCGTTCTTTTGTTACCTACCGCCGCATCAACGGTTGCGCGTCACCCGCCACACGGTATTGGCCAGGTCGTCCGCCACGATCAGGGCTCCTTTCGGATCGACGGTCACGCCCACCGGCCGGCCGCGCGTCTTGCCTTCCTCGGTACGGAAGCCGGTGACGAAATCGATCGGCTCACCGGCCGGACGGCCATTAGCGAACGGCACGAAGATCACCTTGTAGCCCACCGGCGGATTGCGGTTCCAGCTGCCATGCTCGCCGACGAAGGCGCCGTTGGCGAATTGCTCTCCCATCACCGGCGACGAGAAATGCAGGCCGAGCGCGGCGACGTGCGAGCCTAGGCTGTAGTCCGGCTTGATGGTGGCCTTGACCTTTTCCGGGTCGCTCGGCTTGACGCGCGGGTCGACGTTCGGGCCCCAGTAGGCGTAGGGCCAGCCATAGAAGCCGCCTTCGCGCACCGAAGTCAGGTAATCCGGCACCAGGTCCGGCCCCAGCTCGTCGCGCTCGTTGACCACCGACCACAGCTGGCCGGTTTCCGGGTTGATGGCCAGCGCCGTCGGATTGCGCAGCCCCGTCGCATACGGCTTATAGGTGCCGGCAGTGGCGTCAATCTGCCACACCATCGCGCGGTCGACCTCGGCCTCCATGCCGCGCTCGGTAATATTGCTGTTCGAGCCGATGCCGACATAGAGATAACGTCCGTCGGCGCTGACGGTCATCGCCTTCGTCCAGTGGTGGTTGATCTCGGAAGGCAGCTTGGTGATCGTGGTCGGCGCGCCGCCGGCCTTGGTCTGGCCTTCCTGGTAATCGAAGCTCACCAGCTCGTCCTGGTTGGCCACATAGATCTTGTTGTTGGCAAACGCCAGGCCATAAGGCGCATTCAGGTCCGCCGCGAACACCGTTTTCAACTCGTACTGGCCGTCGCCGTCGGCATCGCGCAGCAGGGTCAGGCGGTTGCCGCTCTTGACTTGGGTATTGCCCTTGGCCTTGATATAGCCGGCGATCACGTCCTTCGGCTTGAGCTTGGCCGCCTTGCCGCCGCGGCCTTCGGCCACCAGGATGTCGCCGTTCGGCAAGACCAGGGTCTGGCGCGGGATTTGCAGGTCGGTCGCGATGGCCGTGACGCTGAAGCCTTCAGGCACGGTCGGCTTCTGGTCACCCCATGGCGACGGTTCCGCGATCTTCATGCTCGGCAGGATGCCGCGTTGTGGATCCGGCAGCTGCGGGTCGGCGCCGCGCGACAGCGTCTTGGCGCCCTCGCCTTCGGTGCATGCCGCCAGGAGCAGGCTCACGCCCAGCACGACCAGTGTGTTCGATCGTTTCATGGCGCACCTCCCACGCGTGGATTGAGGCCGACCCAGGCCGTCAGGCAGGCCAGGACGAAGACGATGGCAGACAGCACCAGGCCGGCCGGCATGACGGCCCAGGCATCCTTGGCGTGCTGGAAGGCATTGAACAGCCCCAGCGCCCAGGTGGCCAGCAGCAGCAGGAAATAGGTCAGCACCTGGCCCTTCTTGTGCGGCGCCCGGATCAGGTTGACCAGCGCGAATACCAGCGCCAGCCCGCTGAACAGCTCGGCGCCGGCGATCAGCCAGGACGCAAAATTGCTCCACTGGATCTGGTAGGTGTTGTAGTAGGCGAGATCGCTCAGCAATGCGCCGAGGAAGAGCGAGACGCTGCCCGCAAGCAGGATGGTATGAAGCGTGCCCGGCGGGGTGCGATATGCCGGGTTCGCTGTAACGACAGTCGACATCGGATTGTCCTTGATAGTGATTGATGTTATTCAAATCATATCGAGTAGGCCGATGTACTGGCGCATGGTTGAGCCAGTATTTACTCTTCGCCACCTGCACGCCGGGCGCCATCGCCCCGCGTGCAGGCAAACAATCCATCAGATGCGGTACTTGGCCTTGATCATCTCGGACGCACGCTCCCCGATCACGACGCATGGCGCCATCGTGTTACCGGTGGTAATGCGCGGCATGATCGAGGCGTCGGCGATGCGCAGGTTCAGCACGCCATACACTTCCAGCTTGCTGTTCACCACCGACATCTCGTCGCGGCCCATCTTGGCGGTGCACGACTGGTGCCAGTAGGTGACGGCGCCGTTGCGCAGGAAGCGTTCCAGCTCGTCGTCGCCCAGCGTGCCCGGCATGGCTTCGCGCTTGACGATGCGCTTGAATGAGGAGGCGTTACCCAGTTCGCGGCACATGCGCACACTGGCCTTGGCCGCTTCCAGGTCGTCGGGATCGGACAAGGTATTGGCGCGGATGATCATCGCATCGTTCACGTTAGGGCCGGACAGCAGCAGCTGGCCGCGGCTCTTCGGATGGGCCAGGCCGGCGAACATGGTCCAGCCGTGCTCCGGCACGCCGCGCGCGGCGTTCTCCGCGCTCGGCACCGGGAACTCGACCTGGCAATGCAGCATGTCCGGCGCGTCCAGCGAAGGATCGCTCTTCCAGTACAGCGTCGCTTCCGAGCCGCCGTTGCCGACTTCCTGCGGCTCACTGTATTCCCAGATGCAGCCGAAGGACACGTGGTCCTGGTGGTTCTGGCCAACGCCCGGCAGGTGCTGGCGCACCGGGATGCCGTGGCGCGCCAGCTCGCTCGCTGGGCCGATCCCCGACTGCATCAGCACCTTGGGCGTGTTGACGGCGCCCAGCGACAGCACTACCTCGCGCTCGGCGCGGAACTGGCGCGGCTGGCCATCCAGGAACACGTCAACGCCGACCACCTTGTCGCCATCGAACAGCAGCCTGGCCACCTGCGCATTGGTGAGCACCGTCAGGTTCGGCTGGGCCATGCGCGGATAGGTATAGGAACGGAACACCGACTGCCGCTTGCCGTCGCGGACGATCAGGTCGTTGATCGCGGCGCCGCCGTCGCCTTCCATCATCGCGCCGTTCGGGCTGTCGAAGGTCGGTACGCCGATCGAACGGGCGGCTTCCAGCATCAGGGTCGCGGTCGGCTTCGGATCGCGCGCCGGCCCGACATGCATCGGACCGCCCTGCCCGCGGCGGCTCGGGTCGGCCGCGCCATGCCAGTTTTCGATGCGGCGATAGACGGCCAGCACCGATTCGTAGTTCCACGCATCGTCGCCTGCTTCGGCGGCAAAGTAGTTCCAGTCGGCGCGGTGGCCGCGCGACCACACCATCACGTTGATGCTGGAGCCGCCGCCCAGCACCTTGCCCATGTTCATGGGGATCGCGCGGCCGTTCAGGTACGGGTTCGGTTCGGCCATGAAGGCCCAGTCGCGCTCCGTTCCCAGGTTCAGCGGCCATTGCGCCGGCTCGATGACGCTGGCCACTTCGTCGCTGCCGCCCGCTTCCAGCAGCAGCACCTTCACGTCGAGGTTCTCGGCCAGGCGGGCCGCCACCACCGAGCCTGCGGAGCCGGCGCCGCACACGATGAAGTCGTAAGTCGTCCTCAAGCCCTCGCGCTGCCCGAGCTGGTTGCGCTGGACCGATTCGGCGAATGCGCTTTCATTGGTAGTCGTATTGTTCATGATGGGGTTCACTTTTCTGAAATGGCGCCTGGCCCGGATCGGCGTTCACGGCGCAGTGGGTTGGCACCGTTCACATCCGATGCATCTTTCCGATTATATCGATTCTGACGATTCTATCGATTCAAAGTCGTGATGGCTGGCCATCGATTTTCCTGATGGCCGGTTGCGGGCCAGCCGATCAGAAGTCGCGTTGTTGCGACTCGTCCAGCGGCAGCATGTAGGTCCTTGGCCCCATCCTGGTACCGTAGCCAGGATGGAGATAGGGCGTCCCGGCCGAGCCGACCGGTCCGCTGGAAGGCGCACGGCAGACATCGCCTGCTCCATTGCTGGACGGGATCTGGCATACGCTGTCACGGCCGCCCGCCACGTCCGCGCCGGCCGGGGCTTGCGCCAGGTCGGGCTTGATGCTTGCCGAGGCCGGCTTACGCTCTTCGGCCCGCAGCGCCGCATGCATGCGGGCGGTCTCGTTCTTGGCGATGATGGTGGCGCGGTCGTCTTCCGACGAGGGGACGATGTCATGCGGATCGATCGGAACAACCGCGGCCGCCGCGACACGGGGAGCGGCGCAAGACAGGGCAATGGCGACGATCATCGAGGCGAAAAGGGTCGCGTGGGTGCTTGGTTTCATCATGGTTCAGGTTTCCTTTTGTAGTAGGCGCCGGCGTCGGTGCCGGCGGCCCAACGAATTACGCGCATCGGCTGCGATCGGACGCAGCCCGCATCCGACAAGCCCACTCAAGGCGTAGGTAAGATTGAAATTCCACCAGAGAGAACACAACGAGAAGAGAGGCAGAACATGCGAACACGCGTAGTGGTGCGAATCATCGCCGCCCTGGTCATCGCCAGTGCCAAGTTCCCGGCAGCGCACGGCGCACCGCCGACGGCCGCGCTGGCGAGCCGGATCGCGACGCCGGGCCCGGACATCCTCGGCCACTTCGAGGCAGCGGGCATGCGTTCGGTCCGTCCCTACGTGCTGACGCCGGCCGAGCTGGCGCAGGTGGAAACAGCGCTGGCCAGGTTGCCGGCGCTCCACCGGCGCGTACTGGCAAGCAATCTGCGCCACCTGGGCTTCGTCGAGGGCGTGCCGGGACAAGGGACGGCGCTGACCTCGAAGGTCGGCGACACCACGCAGTTCGACATCACCGTGCGCGCCAGCGCGCTGCGCGAATCGCTGGCCGAATTCCTCACCACCAAGGAGCGTCGCCTGTTCGACGCCGACGGCTCGGGCCAGTCGGTGAGCTTCGAGGCGGATGGCGCCGACGCCCTCACCTACCTGCTGCTGCACGAGGCGACCCATATCCTCGACATGTCGCGGCAACTCACCGACAAGGCCGGCAATGCATTCGGCAGCGGCATCTGGCAAGCTTCCGGCAACGATGGCGTCACGCTGGCGCCGCACCTGGCCTCATCCCCCGTCGCCGCATCCAGGTTCCGCGGCGCCGGCCTGATCCCGGCCGGCCGCGCGCGCACCACCTACGATGCGCTCGCCAGTTCACCCTTCGTCAGCCTCTACGCCACCGCCGCGCCGGCGGAAGACCTGGCCGAGCTGATGGCCTGGCATGTGGTCTCTCAACACCATGGCCACAAGATCCGGCTCACCGTGCGCGATGCCGGCGGCGCGCTGCCCGCGCACTACGAACCGATGCAATTCCCGGGTGTCAGGGCGCGCCTGCCGCTGCTCGACAAGCTGCTGGACGAAGCCGGGCCGGACGCCTCCTGATGGAGAACCCACCGGCCGCGCCACACGCCGTCCCCGCATCCGATATAGTTACGGCGATGAATACACCAAGCTCCAGTCCAATCCTGACGACGCCGCAGGCGGCCAAGATCCTCGGCGTCTCGTCGCGCACGGCGCAGCTCTGGATCGAGAGCGGCGTGATTCCCTCCTGGAAGACGCCCGGGGGGCACCGCCGCATGTTCGAGTCCGACGTGCTCGCGGCCCTGGCGGCCAATGACGACGCGCGCCCCGGCAGCCGCCGGGTGCTGGTGCTCGCCCCCGGCCGCGACCATGCGGACTGGGAGCGCGCCCTGGCGGCGCTGGACGTGGCCGAGGTCACCTGCACCGACAATCCGGTCGCCGCCGCCGTCGCACTGGGGGCGAACGTGCCCGACGTGTTCGCGGTCCAGGTGGACCGGCCCGGCGACCTGGCCCCCGAGTTCCTGTCCACGCTGCACGCGCTGCCGGCGCTGAACCGGCTGCAGATCGTCATCGCCACCCGCCTGTCGGCCGGCACCGTCGCTTCCATCGTCGGCCCGGCGCTGCCCTACAAGCACCTGCTGCTCGACGGCGCGCCCGGCCAGCTCACGCGCGAACTGGTGCGGCACACGGCCATGGCGCCGCTGGCGCTGCAGCCATTGCCGCCGGCCCTGCTGGACGCCCCGTTCCCGGTCGGCGCCGACGAAGGCAGGCGGTTGCTGGCGGTCCACCGCGCCGCCATCCTCGACAGCGCGCCGGAAGCGGCGCTGGACAATATCGCGCAGCTCGCTGCCCTGAGCCTGGCCGCGCCGGTGGCCCTCATCACGGTGCTCAGCGAAGACCGCCAATGGTTCAAGGCCAGGGTCGGCCTCGACCTGCCGCAAACGCCGCGCAGCTGGGCCTTCTGCAACTACACGCTGCTGGGCACCGGCGTCTGCGAGTTGTCCAATCTCGACCGCGACCCGCGCTTCGCCGACAACCCGGCGGTCGCCGGCGCGCCGCATTTTCGCTATTACGCCGGCGCGCCGATCGTCGACGAGCAGGGTTTCGCGCTCGGCTCCCTGTGCGTGATCGATACCCAGGCGCGCACGCTCGACCCGGTCCAGGCGCAGATCCTCACCCGGCTGGCAGAACAAGCGTCGGCCGAGATCGCGCGCCGGGGCCGCGCACGCCAGCGCTGAAAGACTGCATCCAAACGCGCATGGCGCGCGTAAGTCGGCGTAGGATCCCACTACCCGACCCACGCCCATGCACTCATTTCACCCATTACGCGGCCCGTCGCGCAGGCCGCGGTGGGACCTCGTCCTGCTCGTGTGCGCCCTGGCGCAGCTGTTTCCCGCCGCGCCGGCGCTGGCCCAGAACGCCCTCGTCTCGCACGCCGAACATCCGCCGCGCCTGATCCGCAAGACCACCGTCTACCAGGCGCCGGCCGGGGTGCGCCTGCAGGCCGGCGACATCGTCGAATCGAATGCCGGCACGGTCCAGATCGAATGGTCCAACGGCGCCCGCTTCGCGCTCGGCCCGGCCAGCAGCGTGCTCGTGCTTGATGCCGGCGCAGCGCCCGCGGCCAGCCTGCTGCGCGGCTGGGGCAAGTTCGCCACCGGCGCCCCGGCGGGCGGGCGCCTGGCGCTCGACGCCGGCCTGCTGTCGCTGCCGGCCGCCGGCGCCAGCGGCATCCTGCGCCTGGCGCCCGACGGAACCGAATTGTTCGTCGAGAGCGGCGCCGTCGCCGTCAACGACAATGGCCCCGGCGGCGCGCGCGCCGTCGCGGTCGGCCGCGAGCAGTATGCGGCGCGATTGTCCACACGCCCGCTCGCGCTCGCCCCGCGCGCGCCGCGGCTGTTCGTGCAGCAGCTGCCGCGCGCCTTCCTCGATCCCCTGGTCCAGGTCGCGGCACGCGCGCGCGCCGCAGAACCGAAGGTGCAGCGCGAGATCGCCGCCTTTGATATCGCCGCCTGGCGCGACGCCGGCCCGCCATTGCGTCGCCGCCTGGCCGCGCAGTTCGCCGCGCGCCTCGAGGACGCCGTGTTCCGCAACGAAGTCGAGGACCTGCTCGCCGACCAGCCGGAGTGGCGCGACGCGCTGCGCCGCCAGCGCGCCGTCAAAATCCGTGCCAACACCCCGATCAACCACCTGTTCTGACCATGAAGATCCGTTCGCTCGCCGCCAAGTTCAACCTGGTCTTCCTGGCCGTGTCCGTGTTCGGCTTCTGCGCCGCCGGCGTCGTCACCGATGCGATGCTGGCCGAGAATGCCCGCGAAGAGACCCTGCAGCACGCGCGCCTGCTGATGCAGGCCTCCGACGCGGCCACCAGGTACACCAGCGCCCACGTCACGCCGCTGCTGGAAAACCGCCTCAAGTTCGAGTTCCTGCCCGAAGCCGTGCCGACGTTCGCCGCCATCGAGCACCTGAACCAGCTGCTCAAGGCCTATCCCAACTACGGCTACAAACAGGCCACGCTCAACCCGACCAATCCGCGCAACCGCGCCGACGAATTCGAGAAACCACTGGTCGAGCGCCTGCGCGCCGAGCCGCAGACCGCCGAACTGGTGGGCGAGCACGTCGCCGCCGCCGGGCCGGCGCTGTATGTCGCGCGGCCGATCCGCATCCGCGACGCGGCCTGCCTGGCCTGCCACGGCAAGCCCGAGGATGCGCCGTCCACCATGCGCGACATCTACGGCAGCGAGCGCGGCTTCGGCTGGAAGCTGGGCGAGACCATCGGCGCCCACGTGGTGTCGGTGCCGATGGAGGTGCCGCTGGCGCGCGCGCGCACGCTGCTGCAGACCTATATGCTGTCGCTGCTCGGGATCTTCGGCTTCCTGTTCGTGGCGCTCAACGTGATGGTGCACCTGTTCGTCACGCGCCGTATCGGCCAGCTGTCGCGCGTGGCCGACGACGTCAGCCTGGGCCGCGCCGACGCCGCCGCCATCGACACCCGGGGTGGCGACGAGCTGGCCGGCCTGGCGCGCTCCTTCGACCGCATGCGCACCAGCTTGAACAGCGCGATGAAAATGCTCGATGAGTGAAGTCGCTAAGTGAAGCCAATGAGTGAAGTCGATGCGTTGCCGCGCCAGATCGGCAAGTACCGGCTCGACGCCATCCTCGGCCGGGGCGCGATGGGCGTGGTCTACCGCGCCTTCGATCCACTGATCGAACGCACGCTCGCGCTCAAGACCGTCCAGCACCGCCTGGGCGACGCCGAAGGAGCGGAGGAACTGCTGCGGCGCTTTCGCACCGAGGCCCAGGCCGCCGGCCGGCTGATGCATCCGAATATCGTGGCGGTGCACGAATACGGTGAAGCGAACGACCTGGCGTATATCGCGATGGAATTCGTCGACGGCCGCCCGCTGTCGGAAATGTGCGGCGTGGAAGCGTGCGCACTGCCCCAGGTGCTGGCCTGGATGCGCGACCTGCTGGCGGCGCTCGCCTATTCGCATGCCCACGGCGTGGTCCACCGCGACATCAAGCCGGCCAACCTGCTGGTCACGCGCGACGGCCACATCAAGGTCGGCGACTTCGGCATCGCCCGCATCGAGTCGTCCACGCTGACCCAGACCGGCGCCATGCTCGGCACCCCCAGCTATATGTCGCCCGAACAGTTCCGAGGCGAAGCCATCGACAGCCGCAGCGACCTGTTCTCGGCCGGCGTGGTGCTGTACCAGCTGCTGACCGGCCAGCGCCCGTTTTCCGGTTCCACCGCGGCCGTGATGCAGCAGGTGCTGACCCACAGCCCGACGCCGCCTTCGCGCATCAATCCCCTGCTGCCGGCCGCGCTCGATGCAGTGGTCATGCGCGCATTGTCCAAGACGGCGGAGGCGCGCTTCGCCGATGCCGCCGCCTTCCTGCAGGCGCTGGAACAAGCTGCCGCCACCGCCGGCCCGGATGCCGACGCCACCGTGCTGCTGTCCGCGCCCCCGGCCCTGCCAGCGACCGCCGCCGAGCCGTCACGGCATGGCCTGACGGCCGACCTCACGGCCTGGAAGCTGGCCGTGCTGCCGCAACTGGAAGCCTTGTTGACGGCGCAGATCGGTCCCGTCGCGCGGCTCCTGCTGCGCCGGATCGCGGCCGACGCGCCCGATCTCGCCACCCTGGGCGAGCGGCTGCTGGAGCATATCCCCTCGCCCACTGCGCGCGCCGATTTCGCCGCCAGCCTGGCGGCGCTCGGGCAAGCGCCTGAAATGGACGATCCGGCGCCGCCGCCCCTGGACCCCGCCTTCGGCGCCGCGCTCGCGCAGCTGCTGGCGGTGGAGATCGGGCCGATCGCCGCGATCGTCGTCAAACGCGCGCTGTCCCGGGCCGCCGATCGCACGGCGTTGGTCGACCTGGTGGCGGGGCAGATCGAGGCGCCCGCCGCGCGCGCGCGTTTCATCGATGCGGCGCGCGCTCTGGCAGACGCGCCCTGAGTCAGTCGCACGCCTGCGCGAGCATCGCGCCCAGGGTCGCCGCATCGGGCAAGTCGTGGTGCAGCATCAGCAGCGGCTCCACGCCAGGCTCGCCCTCGGTCCAGAACACGGCCCGGCACGCGCGGGCTTCGGGAAACGCCGATGCCGCCCCGGACGCCTGGCGCGGCGGTCCGCCCAGGCGCACCAGGGCCGGCTCGAGTTCTTCCAGCGCCAGGTCGCCCCATATCGCGCACACGGCCAGGTCGGCCAGCCGGTCGAACCAGTCCATGCCGGTTGTCGCCAGGTCGAGCAGGCAGGACGCCGCGTGCTCGTGCGGCGCCGCCAGGGTCAGCGGAAAATGGCGCCCGACCCGGTCGACGCTGGGAAGCAGCACGCCGGCCATCGCGGTTTGCCCGCACACGCAAGGAGCCAGCACGAAGCGCCATAGCGGCGCGTGCAGGAAGCGCTCGGGCCAGGCCGCGCCAAGGCGCAGGCGGCCTTCGCGTATTCCCTGCTGCAGCCAGGTGTCCCAGGCCGCGACGAAGTCCGGCGGCAGGCGGCGCTGGACGAAGTCGCCATGGCTGGCCAGCTTGCCGAACAGGCCCGGCGCCGCCATGGCGAAACTCACAGCGCAGCCGGGCAGGCGAAGCCGGTGACCTCGCGCCGGAATGGATTGATCACGCTGCCCGCGGTCAGCTCCCAGCTCGCCTTGCGGCCGTCCAGGCTCAGGCCGAGACGGTAGCGCTCGGGCTGTAGCGGCTCGAGCACGCCGCGGTCGACGGTGTGCAACCAGGCCCAGGGACCGTCGCTGCGCAGGTCGGCCCTGACTCCCGGCGCCGACAGCCGCACCTGGCCGTCGCCCTTGCCGCTGGGGAGCAACAGGGACACCGCCGCCTGGCCGACGGCGGCCACTTCCTGGCCGTCGATCTCGAGCCTGGCCCCTGCCAGGCCGGCGTCGGCCGCCAGTGGACGCAGCGTAAAGCGCAAGGTGGGCTGGCGCACGCCGCCGGCGAAGAACATATCGCGCAGGCGCGCGCCGCGCTGGAAGGCGTCGAGCGCCGCCTGCGAGGCGCCGGCAAGATCGCCCGCCGCGCGCCAGCGCCAGCGCGCGCCGCCCATGTCGACCAGGCTGGCCAGGTGGCGCGTGAAGAAATCGTCCATCAGGCCGCCGGGCGCGAAGAACTTGCCGAAATCGTCGGCGGTGGCGTCACGCGCGCTGGCGCGGTCGAGCGGATAGCGCCCGGCGATGGCGTCGCGGCAGAACTGCACCGGGCCGGCATTCCACAGCGCGTTCAGGCGCGCGCGCTCGCCGCCCTGGGCCAGGCCGGCGCCGGCGTCGTGGATGCCCTTGAACATGGCCGGCAGCGGCGCCGACTGCCCTTCGCCGGCGCGCTTGAGGCGCACCAGGGCGTCCTGCGCCGGCGCCGGCGCGCCGCTGCGGCGCGCGCCCTCGGCGGCATCGAAGTACAGCGCGGCGTCCCTGACCAGGGCCAGCATCTGCTCGAGCTGGGTCGGCGCCGGGCCCTTGACCAGCCGGTGCAGCGCCGCGAAGTGGCTGTCGACCGGATGCTGCTGCGGCGGTTGCGGTGGCGCGGCCGGCTGGGAGCCGAACACCGCCTCCAGCTGGCGCCGCGCGCGGCCGACCTTGTCCCGTACCAGCTTGCCGACGCCGGGCGGCAAGCCGTCCGCCTTGACCGCGGCCAGCGCGGTCTCGCGCGCGGCGCCGGTCAGCAGCGCGCGCAAGGCCGAATCGGCGCCGCCCAGGGCATTGCTGACCCGCGCCGCATCGTCCAGACTGGCCAGCGGCGCCAGCCGCAGGTCGCCCAGGAAGGCATCCCAGGCGCGGATATAGTCGGCGAAGTACAGCTGCAGCACCGCCTCGCGCGCCGCCGCCACGTCGAGCGGGCCGCTACTGGCTTCGCGTCGCGCCAGCACCCAGTCGTCGCGCGCGATGTCGGCCACCGCCAGCCAGCTCAGTTGGGCGAAGCGGCGGTAGCCGGCCACGCTGTACAAGCCATTCACGCCGCGTCCCAGCGGCTCGCCGCTGGCGCGCGCCAGCACGCCCGAGGCGTCGCGCCCGAGCGCGCGGCTGACGCTGAACTCGGGCAGCGCCTCCTGCATTACCTGGCGCCTGGCCACGCCATAGATACGGTCCGACAGCGACATCCCGGCCAGCGCCTCGCGCGCCTGCGCCACCAGCGCCGCGTCCAGCTGCACCGGTTCGGGAGCGTCGCCCTGTTCCAGCAGCGCTTCCAGGTGCGCCGCCAGCTGCGCGCGCTCCGTAGCCCCGGCCCCCGTCAGGCCGCGCTCCCACTCGAGTTCGACCCAGGCCTGGACCGCGGCGGGGTCGAAGTGCTGGCGCTGGCCCAGCATCAGGTAGACCCGCAGGGTGTCGTACAACAGGTCCAGGCCGCCGGTGTCGCCCCGGCGCAGCACGTTTTCCATGCGCGCCACGATGCGCGTCTCGAGGGTGGTGCGCAGCAGGCGCCGGTAGGCGGCCTGCGCGCCGTCGCCCAGCTTCTCGCCCTGGTACAGGCCCATGCGCTCGAGGAGCGCCACGTCGCGCTCGCGCTGGGCATACCCGGCAGGCAGCGCGCGCGCGGCCGCCAGCAGCGGCAGCACGCCCAGCTCGTCGCCGTCGAGCGGCGCGGCCGCGGCCTGGCGCGCCAGCGCGGCGACCGCCGCATCCGACTCCTCGACCAGGCGCGCATTGCGCAGGTAGCTGACGCTCAGCGCCAGGCCCAGGAGCAGCGCCAGCGCCGCGCCGCCGGCCAGCACGCCCCATTGCAGCCGGCGGCGCCGGCGCTCGGCGCGCGGGTTCAGGCCGGCCAGCCCTGCCTCGCGGAAGATCACGTCGCGCATCAGGCGGGTCAGGAAGTAGCTGCGCCCGCTCTCCGGCCTGGGCGGCAGCGCGCGGTCGCGCAGGCCGAACGAGGCCGCCAGCGACGACATCACGCGGTCGATCGGTGTTCCCTCTTGCGTGCCGCTGGTGAAGTAGACGCCGCGCAGCAGCGCCGGCTGCTCGAAGCGGTTGGCCGAGAACACCGCCTGCAGGAAGCTCGCCAGTGCTTCTTCGAGCGCCGCGAACTGGCGCGGGAAGCCATGAATCAGGGCGCGCCGCCCGAGGTCGCGTTCCTGCTGCATGCGTTCCAGCATGCGCAGCTGCAGCTGGGTTTCCAGCGCCCGGAATTCCGCCGGGAAGGCCGCCAGCGCCCGGGCCGGGGCCGGGGCAGCGCTGTCGGCCAGCGAGAAGGTCATGCCCCAGACCTGGGCCCGCTCCTCGCGTCCGAGCGGTTCGAAGAATTCGGTGAAGCCGGCCAGCAGGTCGCTCTTGGTGACAATCACGTACACCGGGAACGCCAGCCCCAGGCGCTCCTGCAGTTCCTGGATGCGGGCGCGCACCGCGCGCGCCTGGCCTTCGCGCGCGGCGCGCGGTTGCAGCAGCAGGTCGGCCACGCTGATGGTGACGATGACGCCGTTGATCGGGCGCCGCGGACGGTGCTTGCGCAGCAGGCCCAGAAAGCCGCTCCAGGCCGCGCGGTCGACTTCGAGCTGGCTGTCCTGGGTCGTGTAGCGTCCGGCGGTGTCGAGCAGCACCGCCTCGTCGGTGAACCACCAGTCGCAGTGGCGGGTGCCGCCGATACCGCCGATGGCGTCCGAGCCGAGGGTCTCGGCCAGCGGGAATTCCAGTCCGGAGCGGGTCAGCGCCGTGGTCTTGCCGCTGCCCGGCGCGCCCACGAACACATACCAAGGCAGCTCGTACAGGTAGCGGCCGCGCATGCGCCAGCCGGGGTTCGCGGTGCGCAGCACGGCCAGCGCGGCACGCATGCGCTGGCCGAGCGCGGCCAGGTCGGCCGCCGCCGGGTCGGAATCGACAGCGGACGGCGCTGCCGGCGCTGCCGGCGCGATGCCGTCCATCAGCGCGCGGTGACGGCGCCGCGCCAGCCACAGGCGGGCGGCGAACCAGGCCGCCGCCAGCGTCATCAGGAGCGCGATCAGCATCCAGCGCAGGCTGGAGCCTGCTTCGAGCAGCGGCGCCCAGAACCAGATCAGGATGGCCAGCAGGGCCAGTGCAATCAAGGTGGGTATCCACGGCTTGCGCAGCCAGTGGGGGATAAAACGGTTCATGGATCTCTCAATCAAGGCCGGCCGGCTGGCGCGGTGAAGTGGATGCCGCCGGCGCCATCACGACGATGTCGACGCGCCGGTTGCGCGCGCGGTTGGCGGGGCCGTCGTTGGGCGCCACCGGCTCGGTGTCGGCGCGGCCTTCGCTGGCGAAGCGTCCGGCGCCGCCGGCGCGCTTCTCCAGCAGCGCCGCGACGGTGCGCGCGCGCGCCTTCGACAGGTCGAAGTTGGACGGCAGCCGCGCCGACAGCGAGGGCCGGGTGTCGTCGGTATGGCCGATCACCACCACCCTGCCCGGCTGGGTGCGCAGCACGTCGCCGATGCGTTCCAGCACCGGCAGCAGGCGTTTCGATACTTCGTCGCTGCCGGACGCGAAACCGCCGTCGCCGCGCAGGGTCAGCACCGCGCGCTCGGCGTTGCCGCTCACGCTGACCTGGCCGGCGGCGATCTCCAGCGCCAGCGCGGCCGCCAACGGCGTCGGGCCGGGCGCCGGCGCGGGCGCGGCCAGCACGCGCGCCGGCGGCGCCGCGCGCAGCGCCGCCATGCGGGCGTAGACCGGGTCGGACGCGCGGTTGAGCAGCGCGCCATAGGTGAGCTGGAGCAGCAGCAGGACCACGCCGGCGCATACCGCCATCACCCACGGCGGCCAGATCAGCATGCGAGGCTGCGCCTTTTCGTGTCCGCGCCAGTGCGGCGACAGGTCTTGCTCGCGCTGGCCGCGCTGCTGGTCGATCAGCGCCAGCAGGCGCTCGCGCAGCAAGGCCAGCTGCTCGTGGCCGCGCTCCAGCACCCGGTAGCGTCCTTCCAGGCCCAGCGCCAGGCACAGGTACATCAGTTCCAGCACGTCCAGGTGGCGCCGCGGATCGGCGCTCAGGCGCTGCAGGACCAGGAAGAATTTCTCGCCGCCCCAGGCCTCATTGTGGAACTCCACCAGCAGGCTGCGCCCGCCCCACACCCCGCCGCCCCAGGGCGTGCTGGAGATGGTCTCGTCGACCAGGGTGCACAGCGCATAGCGCGCGGCGGCGATGGTCTCGGCGTCGATGCGGGCGTCGCGGGCATCGTTTTCGAAACGGCGAACGGCCTCGCTCAGCTGTGCGCGTAGTGCCGTTAGGTCGGGCGCGGTGGCGAGCATACGCAGCGGCACCACGAGTTCGAGCAGCGGCGCGGCGGCGCGCGCCAGCGGGTTCAGGCCGACGCCGGGCGGCGCGGGCGCGGGCACGGCCACCGGCGGCGGCGGCGGGCCGCCCCGCGCCCCCGCGCCGCCGGGGGCGGGCAGGG